>VYFM01000087.1 GCA_009842375.1 Candidatus Poribacteria bacterium
TGCACATATATTGTATGTTTGCTACAATATATGTTGACGTTAGCAATTCACGGAGCGCGTGGATTACGTCAGGGTGCCTCCTAATTTTTTTAGGTGCGCCGCAGGTGATTGGAACACCAGCGACGCGTAGCACTGCCATAACGCGAGTATGACAGCGCTGGTTTCTATTATATCAAAAAGCACTGCTTTTGGGTATTTTAAAGTGGAAACCAGCTCCCTATAGGGCGAGTCGCCGAAACTTCTTTCCTCGTGTTGACACACCTGTCAACCTTCCCTGTAGACTGTCACAATCTGTATACACACAATCCATGTGTGATTTGGTGCAGTCTAAAAATGGGACACCCTAAGTATCAAACTAATGTGTTACATAAAACTATAGAAACTTGTTATTGCCGCAGATAAGGCAATTCTCAGTTTAGTACCAATGCTATGTTGAAACTTCACTATAGATGAAAAGGTTCTACATATATTGTAAGAAAATGAACTTGAACATCTTATTATGAGAGGACGGTATTTTGCACAGATGAACGATACATCCAACAGAAATATATCGCACCTAAAGAAATTCTTGCGTAAAGCGTATGGGTATGTAAATAAATGGTAGTTATAGAGATATTTGTTTACGTCTACATAGTGTCTATAATGGTTGTCTGCGTAAGTTATTTGAAGAAATCAGGGATTCTCAAAAAGTCTGACGTTATCTATTTCTGTGTGTTGTTCTCTCTGATGGTCACCCAGATATTGGCAAGTTTGACAGTCCCTTTTTTGACTTTTGTACGTAAACAAGATTCTATGCTACCGATAACCTCTATCTGTTTAGGAACGATATTCGCTCTAATTCTAATTTATATGCTGACACGGTTAACGGTATCAGCGCAGATAATACGGGAAGATGCAAGTGTCTGGATAGAATGGATACTTTTTTGGGTGGTAGTGTCGAGTATTTGTGCGATATTGATGGGACTTCCCCAAACGCAAAATGATCTATACAGGATACCGATTGTCTTAGCGTTGTGCATTGGTATGAAATATTACCCGTCAGTGTTAGATCGGATAAGCATCTGTAGAGAAATCACCCATAAGCAAACGTCTGAAAAGCGTATGGAAGCGCAGAAAACTGCTGTTATTAACTCCGCAATTGAATCGTGGCGTTTTTCCAAAGTGTTTGAGCGTATGTTGGGTCAGCTTGACGCTGCGGATACAAGAAGATATACAAGCCAGTTACGGTTTTTTGTAAAACAAACAGAACAAACTCTTGAAGACATGGGTCTCCGGGTCGTCAATGTTGAAGGTCTCCCTTGGGATCCAGGCATGGCAGTCACAGCCGTAAACAGGGCAGACTTTGAAGTGGATGATGTTTTGGAAGTCAATTTGATGCTGGAACCGATCCTTATGGAAGGAACAGTTTTAGTAAAAACAGGAAAGGTAACCTTAAGGAGAATAGAATGAGTTATTATGTCGGTATTGACTTAGGAACAACAAATAGTGCGATCTGCTCTTATGACGGTTCGAAAACGCAAATACGTAAAAGCCGAGAGCAAAATGATGTGACCCCGTCCGTTATCTATTTTGATAGACGTGGTGGGAAGCTTATTGGTAGAAAAGCTTATGAAGAAGCACCTATTGATCCTAAGAGTTGTGCACAGTTGTTTAAGCGGTATATGGGTGAAAACACACCCATTGAACTGATAGCGGTAGATCGCACCCTAACCCCAGAAGAATGCTCATCGGAGATATTGAAGGAGTTGTTCGGTTATTTGCCAGAGGAGATCAGAAAATCGGAACAAACAGGCACAGTGGTAACGGTACCAGCAGTATTCGATATGAAAAGGCAAAACGCGACCCTGCAGGCTGCAGAAATGGCAGGTATTGGTAAAGTGGAACTGATACAAGAGCCTGTCTCCGCTGTGATGAGTTTTATGTATCAAGCACCTGATACAGATGGTATATTTCTTATCTATGATCTTGGGGGTGGCACGTTTGATGTCGCCATTGCACAAAGCACCAACAAGCAAGTGGCACTTCTTGCACACGGTGGCATAGAGATGTGCGGTGGTAGGGATTTTGATCGGATCATCGTTGAAAATATTGCGTTACCGCGCCTACATGATGCATACGATTTGCCCAACGACTTATCTCAAGACGAACCTTTTGAAAAGTTATTACGCATTGTTTCGTATTCCGTTGAACAAACAAAGATACAATTGTCAAGAGATGAAAAATCAGACATAGTGATCCCAAGTCGTGATCATTTGACTGAGGATCTACGCGATTTAAAAGGAAATGAAATCTACTTAGAGATCCCCCTACAGCGTGAAACTGTTGATGAACTGATAGCCGATAAAGTCAATGACACAATAAATAGTGCGCGTAAAACAATGACAGAATGTGGTGTAAATGCTCACGATCTAACAAGCATCGTCTGGATTGGTGGACCCACGCATTACAAACCTTTACGTGACAAAGTTATCTCAGAACTTGGTATAAAAGGGGATATGTCTGTCAATCCAATGACCGCAGTCGCTGAAGGTGCCAGTATTTTTGCCGAATCTATTGATTGGAATACGGTTGACCGCGGTCCGAAATCGCCCTACGGTAAAATTTCGTTAGAAGCATTAGAACTCAGTTTTAATTATACAGCGCGAACCCCAAGTAATACATCAAAGATTGCCGTTCAGGTCAAAGGACAAGTCCCCCCTGGAGCTGAGTTTATGGTCAAAAGTCCTGATACCGCATGGGAATCAGCTCGGATGCCACTCTCACATGGGACAACTGTTGATGTAACATTGATACAACCCGGAGACAATGTGTTTAAAGTCATTGTATACGATGCTGTTGGAGAACTTATTGCTATAGAACAAGACGAGATCGTTATCACAAAAACGGCTGCGACCGTTGAGGCGATCCCGTGTCCACATTCAATCGCTCTGGTAGTGTTAGACAAATCCAGTGATACGCTAAAGCTCAAGTATCTCATCAGAAAAAACGATCCGCTGCCTCACACAGGCACGGTGAAACTCAAGGCAAATGAACAATTAGTCGCGGGCACCTCTAATTCACTAAAATTTTCTTTACGGGAAGGTGAATTTAAGGACAACATTAAGGCAAACAAATATATTGGAGACTTCAAAATAGTCGGTACTGACTTTGAGGAGGGTGTTATTCCCATTGATGCCGATCTAATATGTGAATATGAGATAAAAACAGGCGAAATCAAAGTTGAAGTGTCTGTTCCAGACATTAGTGGGAGCTTTGAAGAAGTCTATACAAGGACTGACGCAGAAAATAATTATGTGGACAAAGACAAAGTAAACGAAATTATTGAAAACAGCATTGAGGTGAACACACAGATTGACGAGATCAGAAAAGTTGTGACAGATGAAAGGTTAAATAAAGCCGAGCAAAAACTCAAACTCGCAAACACACTTGATCGGGACGAATCTGATCCAGAGAAAGTAAAGGAGGCTGAACAGGGAATAAAACAGGCAGAAGAACTTATTGAAGATGTCAGTCGAATGAACCGTAAGCCAATCTCTCAAATTGCACTGACGAAGGAACTCACCTTTTTTGATATGTATTGTCGACAACATGCACGAGCATCTGAAGAAACTGAGTTCGACAAACTGGTGGAAACTGCACAACGTGCGATTGAGAATAACGATGCTGATTTTGACAAACATCTCAACGAATTAAAAGCCAGAATATTTGAAGTTCTCTGGCGGCAACCCTTCTTTATTATAGAACAATTCAAGAATATCCGGAAGACCATGCCTGTTTACGCAAGCAACCCACAGATAACCACACTTATCCACAAAGGGGAGCAACTCTTTGAACGCGACCTCATTCGTAGAATCGAAGAACTCCTGCCAGAGGAGAAATATAAAACCGCAATTATTGATGACGGAACAGTTGAAGAACTGCGTGAGATTGTCCGGCAACTGATGTTGATCCCTCGTGTAGTCACCGCACGAATCGACGCTAAAGATGTTGTTAATGTTTTTCTGGCATCATAAGTGATATTGTCAGCAAGCCTACAGATGGATTTATTACAAAACCCTTTTCATATTCTCAGGGCAACGACAACAGATGACAGACACAGAATTATGGATCTTGCACAAGAAGTAAGCCTGTTATCAACGACACAGGAATGTCAAGTGGCATGTGATATACTCATACATCCCAAAAAACGTATCGCCGCTGAGATCGCATGGATGCCGGGAGTCATCACCGATAAGGCACGTCGGATCGTAAATCTATTAGAAGCATTACCACAAAATCAGAGTGACATTGGTAAATCAATATCATCAACATTACTCGCGACTGCTTTATCTTATATCCCTTATATAATCTCTAATACAGCATTTGATGAAGTTTTTGAGCTATTGCTACCCGGAAACGACAAACTTAATCCACTTGCACAAGCTAACTTAATGGCAGCACGAATATTTCATTTGAAATATCGAAAATCAGAGGTAGTTCTCCAATGGATACTCAGACTGAGTGATACATTTGACCAGATACACGCAGACGATGTTCTCCAAATACTCAATAATGAGCGAAGACAATCTGGATTTCCAGAAATACATGACATTGACACTGTAGAGACAGAAATACGAAACAGGAGGACGTATTACAAAAATGTCATTGCCTTCACACTCAAAAATCTGCCACCTCAGCAGATCCCCAATATCCTCAAGCGTGCTGTTGAGACAGCACAATGCTCCGATCAAAAAAACACGTCACTTTTAATAGAGGATGTAATTGAGGATTATGAAATAGCTGCACAAGCAGCTCTAAAGAACACTGTAGAAAATTATTTTGAGACTTTGGATAAAGAAATACGGGCAAGCGTAGAGCAGCAAACCGAAAAAGATCACGATCCCCTTGAAAGTAAAATAAAGATTGCCAAACTCATCGCAGCACTCGAACAGTGGCACATATACACATATCCCATCAATGTTATAAAAAAGAAACAAGGGAAAACGCACGAACTCAGCCAAGACCTTGCACATCGGATCAGACACTTGGCTATCCACCTTTTTAGTGAATACGACAAACTCGATATTTCAAAACAAATTCTCAATGCCGGACAACAAGTGTTTAGTGAAATACCGAATATCGCTGACAAGATCACAGCCGACCTACACACCCTAAATAAAATACAAGAACAAGCGAAAACTAAACAAATGATGCTATTTTAGGTATCTCCCTGACAGATCGGAGAATATGTGGAACTCTTACAAAATCCTTTTCACATACTTAGTGCCACAACACGAGACAGTCGACAGAGAATTATAGAACTTGCACAAGAAGCAAATCTTTTATCCGATACCGATGAATGTGACACTGCGCGGGATATACTTATACATCCCAAAAAACGCATCGATGCTGAAGTCGCATGGCTGCCAGGTTTTGATGTGTTCGATACCGATAAAGTCTTGAAACAACTAAAATCACCTGACGAACAACTACTGCATATTATTGAGCCTACCCATATTGCACTCGCAAATATACTCGTCTCTGGATTATCACGACTGCCAAATCCTACAGCAGACACCTGCGTGGATTGGATACTCGCAATCGCAAAAGCAGCTGAAGCTATAGATCCTGAAACAATTCGCACAACATTCAACGCAGATCGAAGCAGTGCTGGATTTCCACAAATAAACGATATGACCACAATCGAAGAAGCTATCCACACACAAAAAAAGTACTACAGAACAATTATTACTGTAGTTATGGAAAAGATAGATGTCATAGAGCGCACACAGATGATGACAACCGTAGTGGAAAAAGCAATTGGAAATCAAATATCAAGATGTCCACCTTTGATTGATGACTTAGTTACTTCCTATGAATACAGCGTAAAGCAGACCCTGGAAAATAAACAGCAACTCATTGAAGCACAAGACAAACAAATTAGAGATACCTTTAATATAAACTTTTCAGAGTATACGCTCACACAAACTGTCGACCAACTCATTGATACCGTAAAAGCGTGGGATACCATCGCACAACCCATACAACTCAGTAAAAGAAGTAGAGGCGAACGACATAACGAAAGCTTCAAAATAGCAGCACAATGCAGAGATCTCGCAGCAGCCCTATTCTTGGAACAAAAAAACTATGATATAGCATGCAAAATCATAAATATGCTACAAGATGTTTTTGCTGAAGTCCCAGAACTTCTCGAATACATTAAGACATTCGCTCAAGATTTGGAACAACAAGTATCATTCATAAAACAACTGGATATGTTTGAAAGAATAAAAACACAGACCGAAGATATAGAAAAAGTTGTTGACGCGCAGGGCTCTAATTACCTGTTAGCACCTTTGATAACCGAACTTATACAAACCGTCAAAACATGGGATACCTCTGCGCCAGTTGAAGCCAACAGCACTGTCGCAATCGTAGTGAGAAATACTGCACTTCATCTTTGGAACGAACATCTAAAACTTGATGAAGCTACAAAAATCACAGAGACACTCATCGAAGTATTCCTAAATCCAAGCAAAGTCGATAGTGAGGTCGCAAACCGACTTACTTTAGACAGAGCTACATTAATGAAACTGTCTTCTTTACAGCTACGCTCTGAACAACCACGATCTGAACAGCCACGATCCGGTGATACAGGATGCCTCTACCAAATCATTTTCATCATAATCGCACTCATCGCTGTCCTGCTACAAGGATGTTAACTTGTAAAGACTATACCACAACAAATATAGAAAAGCAAATCCACCTCAAACTATACTATTCTTGTTACAGATGAAGGGCTTACCAGTGCACACAAGTTACTGTTGAGTATATTATCGCACAATGGAAAAAATGAAATATATGTGACCGTAATCGATGAACCTTCTATCAAAGATCTGAGAAATCTCGCTATACAAACAGACGGGAAATTACACAAAATACCTCAAGATAAACCGTCTGCGCGATAAATAATGGTTACTCCAAAACAGAATGGTTGATTATTCTGTCTTTACGACAGATTATACCTAATTAACGAGATTTATCTTATTTTTCGACGGTAGGTGCGGTTTCCTAACCGCACTTGGACCAAATATCTGTCAGTAGGGGCGAGGTCGCCTCGCCCGTGCAAACAAGACGCATCAGGTTAATTTGGTATTAGATATACTTATGATAATAGTAATACGTAAAATCGTTCGAAAAATGTATTAATATTGACGAAAATAAGGGCGGATTGTTTAAATCCCCCCTTGTAACAATCATAGATGAGATAATTATCGAGTCGATTTAAGCTTTCCCCAAGTAGTCGCTAATTTGTTAGAAGCAACAGATGCGACTCCACCGAGGGCATCATCTAAACCATGGTCCATGATCAATTTCAAGTCCTCTTCAACGAGTACAGACTTAAAGATGGCTACTTCATCAATGATACCAAAGAAGAATGAACCACCACCCCACCTGCCAATAGTTACTGGATCGGCATTACCGACAGGATTACCTGGACGAGTACTTGAACCAGCACGCTCTCCGTTCACATATACAACAAGTTGGTCGCTATTGACACCACGTTCGTATGTCGCAGCATAGTGAATCCAAGTATCTTTAGCTGGTACATCTGCTGATGCTCTCGGTTCCCAACCACCAATAAATACAAATGAGGACATTTTGTTTCCTTCACCAGGTGGATCAATACGTAACAAATATTCATTGTTTTTTGCTATTATTTGTCTCCAACTTGCAATATCAGAAGCATTGAACCAAGCCATCATGGTATGCTCATCACCCAATTGTAAATCTGGAGTTGATTGAATTAAAACCGACTCTGCCCCATTAAACTCAAGACCATCACCAAATTTACCATCTTTCCATTTAGCACCAGTTATCTCACCGTGATTTTCCTTACCTGATGAGTCCATCACATCAGATCCTTTACCTTCATCAAACAACCATACCCCAACAGCCGTTTCAGGATCTAATTTCGCAGAACTAAGATGTGGCAGCAGACATACCATTAGACATGCTATTCCAATAATAAAAACTAAATTACGCATCTTGTCTCCTTCATTTTTAAGGTAATATAAACTAAATTAAAGTGAAAT
>VYFM01000576.1 GCA_009842375.1 Candidatus Poribacteria bacterium
ATCTTATTGTGGTGATATATCAGGCTGGAATGTAGCGATGGGAACAATAGATTTCCAATGGATATGGGGTGGGTTTGGGAATTGTCTGTATCACCGTAGGGGCGGGGTTGCCCCGCCCGTATTCACGGTATTTGGGTATATTTCGGGCGAGGAAACCTCGCCCCTACGAGATGATAACGTGAATGCAGGCGAGGAGACCGCGCACGGACGAGAATTGGTCAATTAACCAAACCAATACAATTCGAAAATTCTGTCGCTTCCTCTTTATCCACAACAAACTCAAGCAGATAGTAGTCCACATTATCAACAACATGAATACGATTTGAAGATATATTCCAATGATTTACCTCAGCAATCGTCGTGATATAGGTGATATAAGCAGCCCTTTCGGTGCGTCTTGTGAAAAGCATCTGCATCACAGGCGGGTCATCGCCAGTAAAGAAGGATTTATCGCAGTTTGCAATCACCCACGTTTCAGTCGCCTCATGTTTCTCTTGGAGATCAGCATCTGCAATAGCATCTTGTGCCGACATAAAAAGCGGATGCTCCAGCGAGTCTTTCGTTTGGCGGATATCAGGTTCAGTGACAGTAATGATAGAATTGTCAGGTGGGTCAGGATCAGGTTCGGTGGTAGGTGGTGTTTGTGGTGGCGGGTTAGTTGTCACGACAGGACCCACTGCCTCCAACGCAGTTGGTTGGAGTTCACCACAACCAAGTATCACACAACAAAAACATATCGGGATCAATAATGAGAACAAAAAAGTGTTATATTTCATAATACCGTAATAACGAATATTTTGGGCAAAGTGTTGCATGTTTCCAAAACACTTCTTTGTAGCACAAACTGGAAAGTTTGTGCAAACACACCTATACATCCACCAAAAACCTATTCTCCGTGAAATCCGCGTAATCCGCGATTCAGACAATCCCACGATTCAGACAATTTCCCAAACCCACCGCATATCTATTGGATATATATTGTTCACAACCGCTGATTCCCTCCAAACACCCATCCACCCAAAGATATAATAATAGCACAAGACATAGGTCAAGGTAGAACAACAGCGAAACCCGACATGGAAAACGGAAAACCGATGCAATTTAGAATACCGACACAACTCAAAGAGAAGATCACCGTCGTCCGCAAATCCGCATTTGAACGACAACAAGAGACACACATCGCAACAGATGTTGTCTGCATGATAGTCCCACGCACCGACATTGTGCAAGTCGTGGATGGTGCGGGAATATCGGATGTGGAATGGGTCGCACTACTGGAAATCCCAAACCCTGATATCGTAGCAGGCGATGTGATTCGTCGTGCCGATGGAACGGAACTCCAGATTATGCGTGTGCGTCCGCTCGGTTCAGTCGGACAACTGGAACTCAAGGACGCGGAACTTGTTTGATAAACACCCGTAGGTCAGCGTGAGCAACGCAATGACCAACATGAGAAACCCAATGAAATAATACTTGTCGGACTTCGCAACGCTCACTCCGACCTACAAATGCTGACTGCTGAAAGCCGAAAAACCAATGACAAACTTAGAACAAAACATCGCACAACTCATACAGGACATGGCAACCCTCAAACACGACATCGGTGAAGTGAAAACCGAGGTGCATGAGGTCAAGTTAGACATAGCCATCGTCAAGGAACAGCAGAAACATAACCGAGAAATGAACGAGCATGAGCATCAAGAGATGATGGCGCGCATCGGTGTGTTGGAAGTTGCTGACAGAGAACAGCGCGGCGTGCTCAACGAACATCAAGGTATCATCAACAAGGCAGATGGAGCAAGCAAAGTCATGTCAATCCTTGTCCGTGCAGGATGGGGACTCATCGTCTCCGCAGTAAGCGGACTTGCCGTGTATCTGTTGATGCGGTAATAGCTGTCTTCTATCTTCTGTATGTTGGGTTGAGGCACGAAACCCAACATTTTACCCGTTCTTCATGAAGAAGTTGGGTTTCGTGCCTCAACCCAACATACAAGAGGGATAAACCAATGAACACAATACAAAAAACAATCATACTCACAACAATAGCAATCTGCTTTATCGGATGCCAAACCCCTTACACCGACTACGGATTCCGTCCCGGCGATTTAGATAGAATCGCTGGTGCAAACGACTGCATTACAGACGGATTTGATTGGCTCTGCCGCGGACCCGTGGAATACATCACGGTTGAGATAGTCCGCACCGTCAAAGAAGTTCGCACCGTTGAGGTAGAGAAAGTGGTTGTGGAAACCGCTGACCCTATAGAAATCGTTATCAGGGAGATATTCCTCGTCAGAGTTGAACCCGATATGGTGATTGAAACCCCGGTGGGTATCATAGAAACCGACACTGAGGGAAACATCATCGCACCACCAGAGGATATCAACATCGTCCCCTATCAACCACCGCCGCAAATCGACAAAAAGGAAGAAGTCCTGCCAAAACCGCAACCGAAAAATGATGAAATGGATGAAGTTGTTACCAATCCACAACCACAGCAAGACGAAATGGAAGATGCTGCTACCAATCCACAACCGAAAAATGATGAAATGGAAGATGCTGAACCTAAACCGCAACCACAAAACGAGAAAAAGGAAGAAGTCCTGCCAAAACCACAACCGCAGCCACCCACACCGCCAAAAGGAGATATCCTTGCGTATCTCCACCAAAACATGCAAGGGTTCTGGTTAGTCGGTTTCATCCATACAGACTATGTGTTGTTGGAGGGCAATCAACTGACTTTTCTCGGTGCGGACAAAGTTCGTGATGCTGATGACAAAACCATAACCATTCGCGAGCATCGTTACGTCACCGAATCGCAAGACCCGCACATTGTTGCTGGTGAATTGTTCGCCACGTTGGATGTATAGAAAATACGAGTATACACGTCTTCACAAACCTCTTACTTCAGCATCCTCCGTGCTTTCCGCGCTGCTGACAACTCTTCGTAGGTCGGAGCGAGCGACAGCGACCTCCGACATCTTACCACCCACGCACCACATCCCACCCCCTCTTTGTAGCACAAACTTTCCAGTTTGTGCAAACTCCGCGTATTCCGTGCATTCCGCGATGCTGACAAGAATACGGGCGGGGAAACACCACCCCTACAAAAAACGGACGCGTTCAATTCCACTTAATATCATCGAGTGTTTGTGCGGTTGCGACCTGTTCCAATAACGAGTCAAGCCGAGAACGGCTCCGTATCCTTGAAACCTTTTTGCTAACAGTATCGGGTATATTTCCGATATTTAGGTCAAGTAATTTCAAGATCACCTCTCGTTTTGCTTGTATTTCACCTTGTTCAATACCTTGTTCAATACCTTGTTCAATGTATACTTCAGCCATAGTTTTTGCCATGGTCTCTACCTCCGTTTCGTTCGATTGTTGGTGAACTAAATCCATCAATTCTTGATGTTCTGATGAGGGTCGTCTATTTGAAACGGAATATATACCCACCAACTCACAATCCTGAAAATCTCATAATCTTGTAAATCCTGGTTCAGACAAAATCCGCCTAATCCGCGATGCTGACAACTCCCTCCGCACACCCACTACCTTACATCCCACAAATACAACACCCCATCCTCACTACGACTCGCAATTGATGCACCATCCGCACCAAAAGATACATGACTCACCTCAACACTGTGCCCCGTAAACCGCTTTTGAACCGCACCTGTGACAGCATCCAACACAGCCACAGTCCCATCCACACAACCAATCACCAACCGTCCCCCGTCCGGACTATAACCCACACACTTGACAACCAACGAATCCATATCCAGAGCACCCTTTTTCTCACCTGTCTCCACATCCCACAGATATATATTCTCTGTCTCGTCTGCGGAAACAAGCGTTCTCCCATCCGGACTGAACGAAATATCTCTAACATACAACTCATGTCCCTGAAGAAGGTGCTTCTGTTCACCTGTCTCCACATTCCACAAACGGATAGATCTCTCTGCCCAACCACAACTCGCAAACGTCTTCCCATCCGGACTATAGATGATACTCGTTACTTCCTCCTTGTGTCCCATAAGTGTTTTCGTAACTTCACCCGTCTTCACATCCATCAGTCGAATAGCTGCATCCTTACTACCCGTTGTGATAGTCTTGCCATCAGGACTATAGACAACACAACCAATTTCGCCTGCAAGCCCTTTGAATGTCCTGAGATGTTCACCTGTCTCAACATCCCAAATAGTAATATCCTTTTCCGCAGATACGAGTGCGACAGTCTTTCCGTCCGGGTGATACGCCACATTATAGACCAGAAATAATTCATCATTACCGAAAACAGACTTGAGTTCACCCGTTGTCGCATCCCATACACAGACATTCAAACCATGACTCGGAGAGACAATCGTTTTGCCATCCGCACTCCAAGCGAAACTGGTGAATTCACCGTAATGATCCGAAATTGTGTGTGTATTAGTAGCAGAAACAACCTCCCAGAAACGAATCGTTCCGTCATTACTTGCGCTCGAGATCGTCCGTAAATCAGTGCTGAAAGCAAGACTACCAATGGGAGCTGTATGTCCGGAGAATGTCTTTTTATGTTCACCTGTGTTGCCATCCAACAGATAGATATCACCGAAACCACCACCCGCAATAAGACTACCATCCGGACTGTAAACCACTTTGTAGATACTACTACCCGGACTGAATACATGCTTCTGCTCTGCTGTCACAGGGTCCCACAGACGGATAGTGCCCTCTGGACTCCCACTCATCAGTGTCCCTCCATCCGGACTGAAAGCGAAACTAAGCACCACAAATCTGTGTCCAGCAAGTGCATGGATATATCCACCTGTAACCGAGTCAAATAGATGGATCTTGAAATCTGATGTCGCGCATGCCAGCACAAAACCGTTCGGACTGAACGCCAGACCGTAGATAATACCTTCAATTTTATCGCTCTGAATGATTATCTTTCGTTTACCTGTCTTCATATCCCATAAGCTTATTTCTGCGCCAGCATCCCCTACCGCAAGTGTCCTGCCATCAGGGCTGATAGCAATTGATTGGATCGGAAAACTTTGATTTATTTCTCGAATATGGGTATATGTATCCGTTTCCCACAGATGCACATCGCCATCAATATCCGCACTGACAAGTGTCTTGCCATCCGGTGTGAAGGCGATAGACATGATAGGACCGCTGTGTTTTGTTAGTAGTTTGATTGCTTCAAACTTTACCGCATCATAGATCCAAAGCCCCATAGAACTCGCCACGACCAACTGTGTGCCGTCATTGGTATACGCCATATCGTAGATCTTACCTTTTCCGAGCAGTGCCTTCGCACCATCGGGAAGTGGAACTTCGGCATATAGGATAGGTATATGTAGCAGTGTTATTACCACCAGTATGAACAGCATTCTCCTTTTCACGATATAACTCCAATTATGTGTATTGCTATATGCCTAATATTATAGCATTTTACCGTTAGACATGGTAGCAGGCGCGCAATGCGTGCCGTCCGCTTCTTTGTCTGAACCAGAATTCGTAGGATTAGAAGATACAGAAATCCGCGTTCATCCGCGTCATCCGCGTCATCCGGGGAATGCCTTAATGGCATTCATACCGTTGATTACTTGATTTGGTGATTCAGACAAAAGACAGGTCGGACTTCGCAAACTCACTCCGACCTACGATATAAACTGAAAATCATGGTTCAGACAATTCCCTCCGCGATTCTGACAAAAAACACAATATCTGATATACTATCACCACAACACAATCATTTACGAGGCAAACAGTGAAAATCCTACCACACATCACACTCACACTAATCCTCATCATCATTACACCCACATTCGCACAAGAAACGAACAAAGGATTTAAACTACCCGAAGGCGCATCAGCACGACTCGGTAAAGGTCGTATGAATACGCAAGCAATAGAATATACCCAAGACGGCACACGACTGGTTGTCGCTACTTCTATTGGGATATGGCTTTACGATACAATCAACTTTACAGAGATAGACCTGCTTACGAAGCACTCGACACGCCCCGAATTCTTGACGGTCAGTCCGCAGGGGAACATGATGGCAAGTGTAGATACAAACATGATAATCTACCTGTGGGATACTACCGGAACATATAAACGTGGAATTAGAAATGACGAGGGCATCCACCAAATCATCTTCAGTGGGGATGGACAAACAATCGCAACGTTGGGACATAGTGGAACCGTCCGTCTGTTAGATCCGAACACGAGTGAGGTAAAGCTTGTGTCCGAAGAACTGGTTGATTTCGGGGCACAAGGCGTTTTCTCTTTCGCCCTAAATCCAGATAATTTATTGCTGGCAATTGGTGATCGGAATGGTCTCATCACAATCATTGACGTTTTCGCAGGCAAAACGAAATATACTCTCAAAGGACATGATAACACAGTCGTTAGTCTGGCATTCAGTTCTGATGATAGGACGCTTGCCAGCGGGAGTAGAGATAGTATCCGTTTGTGGGACGTAGAAACAGAAGAACCCAAACAAATCATAGAACATACCGGAACCAATAAACGCATTACCTTTAGCCCGGATAGTAGCCTGTTTGCCAGTAGTGATAGAGATAATATCCGTGTATGGGATGTGAACACAGGTGAACAACGGCAACTCCTGAAAGGACATACCGCAAGCATTCTGGATATCTCCTTCAGTTCCGATTTACGGACGGTCGCAAGTGCCAGTAATGACGGAACCGTCCGTATCTGGAATGTCAATTCCGGTAAACAGTTGCATGCATTTAATAATCATTTCGGGACTTTTACATGTTTCGCAATTAGCACCGATAGCAAAACAGTCGTTGCCCCGACGATTGATCAGACAGTCTGCCTATGGGACATTTCATCTGGAAAACTGGTAAAAACATTCAACAAAGAAGGATATTACGATATCACTGAAGCCGCATTCAACCCTACAGACGACATTATCGCATTCGCAAGTTATGGGAATTTCATCAGTCTGTGGAATAGAGAAATAGGCGGGTTGATGAAAACCCTGAAAGGACATAAGGATTATGTTTTATCTGTTGCGTTCAGTCCGGACGGGAAGACTATCGCAAGTGGAAGCACGGATAAGACTGTCAGGCTTTGGGACACCGAGACATTGAAAGAAAAGCGGGTGCTTGAAGGACACGAGGCTTATGTATTGAGTGTGGCGTTTAGTCCAGATGGCACAACGATCGCAAGTGCGAGTCATGATAAGACTATCCGTTTATGGGATGTCGAAACGGGTGATATTAAGAAAGTGCTTAAGAAGTATGAAATAGAAGTCTACGATGTTGCATTTAGTCCAGATGGCACAACAATCGCAAGTGCGGATAGGACGATGTTTGTGCATCTGTGGGATACGAAGACTGGCGAATATACACGTTTTGTTGTGGTTGAATCACCTGGAGCAAGATGCATTGATTTTAGTCCTAATAGCAAAGTATTGGCAATTGGCAATCTTTCTGGTGCTGTTCAGCTGATTGATGTTGACACTGGTAAGTCGTTGCATGTGTTTCGTGGTCATCGTAAAAGGGTAACCCATATTGCGTTTGCATCAGATGGCGACAAAGTCATAAGTCGGAGTCATGATGGCATCTTGTATGTGTGGGATGTCACTGCGATTGATTAAGAGTAGGTCGGGTAGAGGCACGAAACCCGACATCTTACCACCCACACACCGCATCCCGTCCCCCTCTTATCCTGAAAATCATGGTTCAGACAATAGCGAATTCAATTCCACTTAATATCATCGAGTGTTTGTGCGGTCGCGACCTGTTCCAATAGCGAGTCAAGCCGAGAACGGCTCCGTATCCTTGAAACCTTTTTGCTAACAGTATCGGGTATATTTCCGATATTTAGGTCAAGTAGTTTCAAGATAACCTCTCGTTTTGTTTGTATTTCACCTTGCTCAATGCCTTCTGCTTCTAAATGATGAAGGATCATTGTCTTGTAGGTCGGAGTGAGCACAGCGAAGTCCGACATGGGAAACCCAATGAAATGATATGTGTCGGACTTCGCAAGCTCACTCCGACCTACAGTTTATTATGACGATTTAT
>VYFM01000313.1 GCA_009842375.1 Candidatus Poribacteria bacterium
CTATAATACTTACTTATCTTTAATTCTTCGGTGTCAAAACCTCGCGCTTTAGCATGGGGATGTAGACATCCCGCTCCTGTCTATGTCAAGGAAAACACTTGACATTTTCAGACATGCTTGACACACTCTCTTTAGATTGTTGCTTCCAAACGGAACATCGCCTCATGGCATGGGAAGATGTAAAACACTTGTGGAGTTCGTGTCAGACTACATTTTGTAGCAGTGAACGCTGAAGCAGGAAACGCCATTTAGCGGCGAAGCTGCTAATATAAGAGCGAAGAATCCCCACGCTTTAGCGGGGGAGTATGTCAAAAACTAACAATTTGGGTTTAGCGCGTAGTCTATGTTTAGCCACAAACTTTTTGAATAACGATAGAAAAAGGTTGGGAATATAGCAGAAATAACGCCCCATATTCCAAAATTGACAATGAAAGGGATAGGGGTGAAAAGTTTAAAGATGAAATAACCCATAAAAACGAGGAATACTGTTGCACCATAGTTGATATACATTGCCCCGATAAAATAGCCCTGCTCGCGTTCAAATTTAATCCCACACACAGCGCAATGGGAAAACATAATAAACCTTTTTTTAAAGAGTTTACCTTCTGCACATCGGGGACACTTAAGTCCAAAACTGCATCTGATGACTCTTCGGAGTTTTCTATACATTTTCATCTTTGCAATGTCCGTAACCTCTCCGTACGCCTTGAACGCACGAAGAAAGACTGAACGTGGTCCCTTAATACGCTTGACTACGAATCAGCACTTTTTCACAATAGGAAACATAAACATACTACATAAATATACTATAAGATTTGCCCAAAAAAAGCAACGAACATATAGTATCCAAACACTGCCTATAGTGTTGTATAAGCTGAGTTATACAACGCTATAGGCAGTGTATTCTTTTAACGTCGTATATAATTCCTTTTGCCCAGGATAATTATGTTTACAACCGAGTTTTATTATTTTCTTTACAGTTTTCACCATTTAAGATATTATGGATTATTGTAATATCAACACACAACGGGGAGATTCATGCAACAACCGCTACTTGATCTCGGTGCACATAGAACAACAAATCCTAAACTCCAATCCGTCCTTAATTATATTGATGAAAAATCCACCTCATCCGCAAGAAAAGGCATACTATTTGAGCGTTTGATGCGCCAATATTTCCTTACAGATCCACTTTATGAAGATCGTTTCTCAGAAGTATATCTTTACAAAGAATGGGCATCCTTAGACCCATCACGCAATCCACGAGACTTAGGTATTGACTTAGTTGCAGTTGAACCTGATGGAACATTTTGCGCGATCCAGTGTAAATGTTACGCGCCTACCACACACATTTCAAAACCTGATATTGACTCGTTTATAGCAGAATCAAGCCGTTCTCATTTTACAGCTCGCATCATCGTTGATACTGGTGGCAGTTGGGGAGACAACGCTGAGGCAGCAATAAAAGGAATAGATCCTCCTTGTAAGGTGATCCGATTCAGAGACCTTGAACGAAGTCCTATCAACTGGCCCGATCTCAGTATTGAACCACCTGAAAACCTTAGTCTACAAGAACCTTTCAAGCTCAAGTCTCATCAACAAAATGCCTTTGACGATGTTGTTGAAAAATTCAAATACCATGACCGCGGGAAAATGATAATGGCATGTGGAACAGGAAAAACATTTGTGTCCCTACGCATCGCTGAAGAAATCGCAGGAGAAGGCGGACTCGTCCTATATCTTGTGCCCTCTATTGCACTACTCGGACAAGCAATGCGCGAATGGGCTGAGCAGAAACAGATACCCCATCGATATATTGGCATCTGTTCAGATACAACCGCAGGCAGAACAAACGAGGATATGCGTATTGAGGAACTTGAGATACCAGTGACAACAGACCATATAGCAATCGGTCAAGAGTTATCCTCCCTCGACTCGCAAAATATGACGGTTGTCTTTAGCACTTATCATTCACTTCCCATTGTTGAAAAGGGAATCAGTCCACTTTATGCAAAAGCAAATACGATGTTTGATCTTATCCTATGCGACGAGGCGCATAGGACAACAGGAATTCAACGTGCTAATGAAGATGTGACACATTTCAGACTTGTTCACGACAATACCAGAATTCGTGCCCAAAAACGTCTCTACATGACAGCAACTCCAAAGATATATACTGAGAGTGCCTATAACGTAGCTGCTCAACATAGGGCAGGCGTGTATTCTATGGATGATGAAGAAACTTTCGGTCCCGAATTCCACCACCTCCCATTCTCAAAAGCCGTTGAAATCGGAGAACTTACCGACTATAAAGTGACTGTAATTGCAATATCAGAAAGCGAAGCAGATGCAGCACTTCAAGCGTTTTATCAATCTGGTGGCAGCGAGATTAGCATAACAGATGCAACAAAAATTGTGGGATGTTGGCGCGCATTACAAAACCCAGAACGCAAACCACAAGGTGATGAAACAATAAAACCAATCCGCAGTGCAATCGCTTTTACAAATAGAATCGCAGAATCAAAAAGGATCCAACACTTCTGGAACGATATAATTGATAAAGCAACACAAGAGATGCCAGAAGAAACTCTTCCGGAAAATTTTACATGCCAAATAGACCATGTAGATGGAACAGTGTCAGCCATCAATCGAAAAGCAAAACTTGAATGGCTTAGATACCCACGAGAAGGGGAATGCAAGATACTTTCAAATGCAAAATGTCTCTCCGAAGGTATTGATGTTCCCGCGCTTGACGCAGTTATGTTTATGGCACCGAGACAATCACAAGTTGATATTGTTCAAGCGGTGGGACGAGTCATGCGAATAGCGGAAGGAAAAAAGGATGGATACATCATACTCCCCGTCGCGATACCCGAAGGTGTTGATCCAGCAGATGCACTTGATAACAATGAAAGGTTTGCTACGATATGGAGTGTACTACGCGCATTACGTTCGCACGATGATAGATTCAACGCAGAAATAAATAAGATTGATCTCAACAACAATCCGACCGACAGAATTATATTTGATAGCAGTGCTTCCTCTGGAACTGAAGGAACAGAAGAAACTCGTTATGTCCAGCCACCACTTTTACCGCTCAGTTTTCCTGCCGATAAAATGTTTGCACAGATAGTTGAAAGATGTGGTGATAGAAGATATTTGGAAAGTTGGGCAAAGGATGTCGCGGATATTTTCAAAAGGCTGGTGTCACGCATCAAACGTTTGCTGGATAACCCACAGAACGATGCATTAAAACAAGGATTTAAGCGTTTCCACACCGAACTACAAAAAACAATAAATAAGTCTATTACCGAAAACAACGCTATAGATATGATAGCACAACATATCTTAACAAATCCTGTATTTGAAGCACTATTTGAAGAGGAGAACCACTTTACTCAGAACAATCCAGTTTCACGCACACTTGAAACACTCCACACCGAACTACAAGGATACGGACTGGAAAATGAAACACGCGATTTAAAAAGTTTCTATGAAAGTGTCCAAAGGCGCGCACAAGGCATTGATAACCCAAAAGGCAGGCAAACCGTTCTTATTGAACTCTATCAAAAGTTCTTTGTTAACGCTCTCAAAAAAGAAGCGGAACGACTCGGAATCGTATACACTCCCATAGAAGTCGTAGATTTTATATTGCATAGTGCAGACGAGGTATTACAACAAGAGTTTGGTAAAAGACTTACCGATGAGGGTGTCCATATACTTGATCCATTCACAGGTACAGGCACTTTTATTGTTCAACTGCTACAATCAAAATTAATTGATGATAGTGATCTATTGCGAAAATATCACAATGAACTACACGCAAATGAAATGGTATTACTTGCATACTATATCGCAGCCGTCAACATAGAAGAAACGTTCCGTGGACGACTCGGAGAAAGTGCTGACTATCAACCCTTTGAAAAGATCGTATTTACCGACACTTTCAACCTAAACAAAGATGAAGAACCCACACTTTTCCCAAAACAACGGATGGCAGACAATAGCACGCGCGCTGAGCAACAACAAAAATTACCGATACGTGTCATCATGGGAAATCCCCCTTGGTCTGCAGGACAAAAGAGTTCTGCAGATAATAATCCAAACGTGAAATATCCGAACCTTGCGGAACGCATCAAAGAAACCTACGTAAAACACTCTACAGCCAAGTTGAAAAATAGCCTCTATGATACCTACAAAATGGCAATAAGATGGGCTTCCGACAAAATAGACAGGGTAGAAGAAAAGGGTATAATAGCCTTTGTTACCAATGGTTCATGGATTGATGGTAATGCTGATTCAGGAATACGCGCCTGTTTCGAAAAAGAGTTTAGTTCAATATATGTATTACATTTACGAGGAAATGCGAGAACATCTGGAGAAAGGCGACGATCTGAAGGTGGAAACGTGTTCGGCATGGGTTCGCGTGCCCCTGTCACCGTTACAATACTTGTCAATAATTCTAACGCAGCACACGAACGGTGTCAAATATACTACCGAGACATCGGCGATTACCTTACACGAGAAGAAAAGTTGGAAATTCTAAGCGAAGCAGAGTCAATAAAAGGATTTACAGATTGGCGAGAAATAACTCCTGATAAATATTACGATTGGGTAGAACAACGAAAACCGATATTTGAAACGTTCTATCAACTCGGAACAAAAGATGAACCAAATAATATAATAGACAATACAATCTTCCGTTTGTTTAGCAGTGGATATAAGACAAGTAGAGACGCATACATCTACAACTATTCGCGAGACGCATGTGCATATAACGCACAGCTCATGGTGCAAGATTATATTGAGGCACTATCTGATATGGAAGAAGATCCACAAATGGAAGCAGGAGCTGCAGCACGGCAGCATGCATCAAATGTCAGGTGGGATCGTGAACTTGTGAATAATCTTAGGCGAGGTAGAACTACCGAATTTGATGAGAGTTATATACGATATGTTTTATACCGTCCCTTCGTTAAAACAAACTGTTACACTGATTTTACCTTTGCAAATTGTAAATACCAACAGGATAAAATATTTCCTGATGGAGAAAGTGAGAATCGAGCGATATGTGTTCCCGGTATTGGTGGTAAGAAATCATTTTCTGTCTTGATGACGAATATAATGCCAGACCTCGGACTAAATGAAGCCTGTCAATGTTTTCCGAGATATAGATATAAAAAGGCCGAAGAAGCATCGGACACAACGCAACTGTTTGAAGATACTGAAGAAGAATTCGAAAGGATTGACAATATAACAGATACAGCACTACGCGACTTCCAAGAACACTACGAAGACAGCACAATCACCAAAGACACTATCTTCGATTATGTTTATGGTATACTACACGCACCGGACTACCGAGAAGAGTTCGCTTATGATCTCACGAAGATGTTACCTCGCATCCCTTATGCAAAGGATTTTCACGTCTTCGCAAAAGCAGGATCAGAATTAGCAGTCCTACATCTCAATTACGAAACCTGTGAACAATACCTGAATCTGAGAGTTGAACCTCTCAATAGAGATTTATTCTGGGAAGAAAGCCAAGAACATTTTGTATTGGGTACAAGATCGATGAAATTCGCTGATGATAACAAAACAACGCTTATCCTCAATGAGCACGTTTGCCTTGCCGGTATCCCACTAGAAGCACACCAATATGTTGTCAACGGTAGAACACCGCTTGAATGGTTTATTGATCGATACAAGATAAAACAAGATACAGAGAGTATGATTGTCAATGACCCAAATGGCTGGTTCGAAAATCCACGCGACATTGTAACAGCAATTGAGCGTATTGTCCAAGTCAGCGTTGAATCAACAAAAATTATTGAAAACCTGCCATCAATAGAATGGAAAAACACATAATCACCAAAATATAAAATACACACCTATTGTTTGAACTATCCGTATAACCTGTAGTGTTCATTTTAATGACCTTTGGCAAAGGATAGATTAGACATTATACCATTTCTAAATGATTAAGGATCATTATTTTGTAGGTCGGAGTGAGCTTGTGAAGTCCGACAAGATTGTGTTCATTTGTGGTTACATGTCGGACATCGCTACGCTCACTCCGACCTACAGAGTTTATTATGACAATTTGTCAATTAGAAATGGTATTATAATGGTTCAATCAATAGTCGTATTATAGAACCAAGGACGGAAGTTTCATCTGAAATTGTGTAGTCCACAACAAGTTTCCATGACTAAATCACTAAACCCTTTTTTCCAGTTCCGCAGTTTATCTTGGACGATGCGGTATCTTTTCCACTCATCACATGTTCAACACGGACACGGATTGATGAAATAAGACGGTTCTTTTCTTGTTCTTCAAACGTCAGGTCTTTTCCTTTGGGTTTCTTTTTCGGTTGAATGATGCGCATTCCATCAAGGCTAAATCCTTGAAAACCAGTCCCTTGAAATAAGTTACTACCTTTTGGCGGACAATAACCCGTAGTATCAGCAATACGTTTATCATGTATTCAACCTTCACAAGTGGGTGTCAATAACACAACCGGACACGCAGTATTTATCATCAAGTTATTCTTATGGGTCCGTTGTTTCTTTGGACCACTATAGTAAGCTTTTTGGGTTTGAGGGGCTTTGGGACGCTGTATCGGTCATTCTGTGCTATCAAGAAAAAATATATTTGAAACTTCATTGTCAGATGAGGTATCTGTAGATGCCTCAAAGGTGGAGGGATGTGTTTCACGAGATGGTAACTCTTCAAGTGCTGCTAAAGTTTGGTTCAATATCGGTAAAAGCAAGTAAACCCATCTATTGACAAGCGGTTGAGACATACCAAAGAGTTCACCGAGCACATCTTGTGTCATCGCTTGTCGCAGGTAAATCAAGAGAAATAACAACATATCTTCAATCGTATCAAAACAACGATTTTTATAGGGGGTATATCTCCGTTTTTTGCGTCGTTTTCCTTCAAGGGTATGTGTTTGAACATACTCTAAAAAACACTTTGAAAAACAAGGGAATAGTTCAGAAAACTCTTCTATCGTATACCCTGTCAGTGCCAGAAACCTTTTAGGTTTGTCTTCTAATGTATGAAAACTAGTCATGAGTTAGCCTCCTAAATGTAGATTGATATAAGTCTAACAGAGACTAACTAAAATTAACACTTAATTCGTTATAATGTCTATTAATTAAAACTAACGTTATACCCAAAAGTGGTTTGCTCTGGTTCCGTGGGAACTATCTCATTCCCTACATATTTCACCCACTCAACTTCCAATATGTTATCATCTGGAGGCCAATTTATGAGTCTTATAAAAGAAACAGATGGAAGAAGTTTGGGCGAAAATTTGTGTATAGGTTCGGGATGTAGAATGCCAGTAAGAAAAGCATTAACTCCTGAAATATGGAATAGTAGAACCGCTGAAATGTTACGGTTACAGACGTCCCACCCCTGATTCATTTGCAGGAAACAACCATTTTTCAAATCCGTTTGATTTATAGGATTTGACTCTGGTGTCGCTCGTCCATTGATAGGAATCGGAACACCAATGCTCATATTGCCTATAAGTAAGCATTGAGCATTGAAAGGATCAAAAAGGGTGTCAGCTAAAATATGATCTGATGTAATTACCAGAATGCCTGGATAATTATATTCTGACATCTGTGAATGCTTGTCATACACGATACCACATAATTTTTTAGTAATTTGACAAGGAGACTGAATAGTAATCTCTTCGGTAAGTTCGTTTTTTAACCCGGATTTATTTGTTACGGTATCAGTCGCTATACCCGTTATCTCGGCAAGAAATACAGAATCCTCAGTTTTGCACAGAAAATCCGTTCCTCCTCCTTTTCGTGTCTCATTTACTTTAACCTCATCAACGTAGGATTCAAAAAAGTGAAATGTTACCGCTTCTGCTCTTGCCCCTGTAAGGTTGTCTTTCAATCGAGTTTGGTATGGTTTTACAAGAGAAGGGTATTTATTTTTCAAAAACTGAATGTAGTTATTCATTAATGTATTCATGACGGTTATGCC
>VYFM01000537.1 GCA_009842375.1 Candidatus Poribacteria bacterium
CTATATATATCGATTGCATGAATTGAGATACGCTAAGAGCAAATAAGAATCTCTGATAAAACAGAACCAAAAAGGAGCAAATAAAAAAAGTGAAAATCGCGTCACATTCCTTGTCCTGACTGGATTCATCACGTCACTGTGACGTGTGAAAACGTCACAATTTCATGAGGTAAGAATATAATGCTTCTACTTTCAAATGCATATATAGTATTTGGCACCACTTACATTATCGTAGGGGCGAGATCTCCTCGCCCGTCCGCTCACTACAGTCCTGTATGACCGAGCGAGCAAAACGATCTCCGACATGGTTGTCTGAATCACTAAATTAACGCTAATAGGGCAAGGTAACCTCGCACCGACGATGAAGATACGATTCTCTGCAAGAGTTCAAGTAACGTATTGTGAGATAGAATGTAGTTATTACCAAAAATTGACTTTAACCCTCTTCCCGTCAAATCCCCATGCTTTAGCTTGCGGGATGTAGATGGGTAAACACCTTGATATTGAGAAAGAAATATGAGATAATATGGATACCTTTTCAGCGGTGGATGTTATGAGTATCTGCGACATCACTAAAGATGGGAAAAGGGTTCTTTACCGGAAAGATTCTTCATGAGAAAGACCTATAAATATAAGATACAAAACAAAACCTTGTAGCCACTGTGGACATACAAACAAAACACTAACGCTTTCAGATAGGCATTGGATATGTCCTAAGTGTGATACTGAACACGATAGGGACATCAATGCGGTTATCAATATCAAACAGGCAGACTTAGCTGCCTAAAGTGGAGTAGACAGAAGACGTAGCTCAGATCGGCAGTCTGCGAGGAAGCACAAGTTCCTACCTTTAGGTAGTGCGTACTATGACCAAGTAGTTTTGATCTGTCCGCTTGAATGGACAGAAATGTCAATCCTTTTATATATTGCTCAAACACAAAGAGAGTGAAACAAAAGGTATAGCGAAAATTCATTCGTCTATGAAAATGGAGAATGTGAATGAAAGAAATAATCAAGGTTGGAATCATTGGAGTCGGTGGTACGATCAGCAGCACAACAGTGATTCTCAACGGGGAACCGAATGTAAAACTCGTCGCTTTGGCGGATATGGATGCTAATCGTAGAAAAAGGGTTTTGGGTGATATTAAAGGGGTTCAGGTTTTCGACGATTATCAACAGATGTTTGACAAATGTGATTTAGATGCAGTCTGCATTGGACTTCCGACTTGGATGCACGCTCCCGTTTCACAAGAGGCAGTGGAGCGAGGGATGCATGTACTTTGCGAAAAACCACCTTCAAATGATGCAACAGAACTGATACCAGTCACTCAACTTGCAGCGAGCAAGGGTTTAACCTATATGTTTGTACGCCAATCGCGCTTCTCAGCACGAATAATGGAAGGTCGTAGACTTATACAAGCGGGTGAACTCGGTGAGGTATATTATGCCGAAACTCGGTGGATACGAACACGATGGAGTTCCGCACGAGGATGGCGGCATGATAAAGAAAAAGGTGGAGGTGTGTTACTTGATCTCGGTATCCACGCGATTGACAACGTTTGGTTTATGATGGGGTGTCCGCGTCCTACCGAAGCTATGGCTGGATTATATTGTAACTTTTCGCATCTCGTGCCTCCTGATCAGACCTATACTGCAGACGATGCTGCCTGTGGATTTGTCCGTTTTGAAAACGGATGTACCTTACACTTCGCAGTCGCATTTTCGCTGAATACGACGAACCGACACAACCCATCAGAAGAAAGCAACCTTGTCCGAAGTGAAATTCAAGAGTTTCATCTTTACGGAACAAAAGCAGGGATTGAAAATGGGAAGCTACTGGTTGGAACGCCAGATGGTGTTAAGGTAAAACCGATGAAACCCTCTCCGCAAAAGGCAGATGATATAACACTTCAAGCACAAGAGTTCATTCGAGCAATCCGAGAAAAGGATGAACCACTCAATTCAGGTTCACAGGCGGTGATGCTAATGCAGATGCTTGATGCTGCGATGAAATCCAGTGAGATTGGCAGTGCCGTATCAATTCAACCGATTGCATAAGTTCAAAAAGGAGGATAGCAATGTCTATACAACATGACAGAGGTGGACTCACAGCAGAACACAAACAACGATTCCTTGATGACGGATTTCTACTTGTGAAAAATGTGTTGTCTCAACATGCAATTCAACCTCTAATGGATGAACTCTCACAAAAGGTTGAAGAAGGGACGCAGGCAGCAGTAGAAGCAGGTATCCTTGATCCATCAAAAACTTATGATGATGAACCGTTTGAAACGCGTTTGGGATTGGTATCCCATGCCTGTTCCGATCCTGACTGGATTTGGCGGAATAGTTTCAGCAATCAGAAAATACGCACTGCAGGCATGTTCACACTTAGAACAGCACCAGAATTGCTTGATGTGGTTGGATCTGTCATCGGTCAGGAAATTCTTGCCCATCCGCAATATAACTTTCGTGCGAAATTGCCTAATCAGGACATTACAGTGATTCCGTGGCACCAAGACTTGGCATATCTCATTCCAGAAGAGGCTGGAGAAACATTGGTTGTGAATGTATGGCTGCCATTGGCTAAAGCATACAAAGAAAATGGATGCATGCAAGTTATACGAGGATCGCATCGTTTCAATCTTATTGACCATAACTACCAAGCACCGACACCCGGACATACCGGTGGTAAAGGCATTAGTGAAACGGATTTACCACCCGGTGATATAGTAACTACTGAACTTGATGTTGGAGATATACTACTGACGAATGAACGGGTTGTCCACCGTGGACTTCCGAACCGAGGAAGAACGGTTAGATGGAGTGTTGATACGCGTTATAGCCAAATTGGTCTCCCGACTGGACGCGCACACGTTCCTGGGTTTATTGCTCGGAGTGAGAAAAACCCTGATTCTGTAGCAATATCTCATCAGGATTGGAATCGTCAATTTGCATAGGTGCAATCACATCTTTGAAGTATTCCTTCCTTGTTTCAGTTTTTTTATCCGTTAAAAAACTGTTGACCTATTTTGTCTTTTGTGATATATTGGAATCAATAAAAAAATATTCATTAGGAGGAAATTTCAATTTATCGTAAAATATTTTCGCTTATCATTCTAACAGGATTCCTTATGTTGCCTTTTTATGCTATATCATTTGATTTTAGGTATGTTGAGCTGCTTCTTTATTTTTCTTTTGATGATGACAGAGGGAATACGGTTGAGGATCTTTCCCCACATGGAAACGATGGAGATATCGTCGGAGCCGCGGATTTTGTTGAGGGCAAAGTCGGAGAAGCTTTAAAGTTCAGTCAGAACGCAGACGTTAAAGCACCCCATATACCATTAAACGATAAGAGTTTTACTGTAACATTATGGGCAAACCCGATGTTGACTGGTGGTGATCAACAATGCGTGTTCACGCAAACACAAGTAAATGCTGCGAACACAAGTCTGCACTACCGTATCTATAACAATGGCACTCTACGTATGGGATTTTACGGCAATGACCTTGATGCGGCTGCTGCAGTCAAAGCCAACGAGTGGGCACACATCTGTTTCTGGTGTGATGCAGATTCAAAAACCAGAAGAATATATATCAATGGTGAACAAAAAGCTCAAGACCAAGGTAAATCGCTATATAAAGGAACTGCGGGGGATACCATGGTTGGTTCCTGGGGAGCAACAGGTCAAAAGTTTAACGGACTCATTGATGAAGTTATGGTATGGGACCGGGCATTGAGTGAGAAAGATATTGAATTCAGTATGAATCCTGGTGCTGCAGCAGTTGACGCAAACGGTAAACTTACAACTACTTGGGGGCATATAAAAAATTCAAAATAGGTTAAGTCTAATAGTATCTAAATATGACAGTTATCTCTATAATACTCAAAGTGTAGTGAGAAGTTATTATCTCACTACACTTTAAAATATTGCACACCTTCTAATACCATTTCTAATAAATAAGGCGTCATTTGCTGAGGAATGCATGTAGGAGCGACCGCGACCGGAAGGTCGCTCCTACAGAAGAAAGATTGCTAATCAACAGTAATGGTTGAAACCGGTAATGGAACAATAATATTAGAATAGGTATAAGTCTATAACGAACCATCCCCAAACTTCTTGCGGAATAGTGATACTGTGTCATGGTCAGGATGGTTAGGCAGTTCCGCTGGAGACTCCCAAGTTTCATCAATCTCAGTAAGCTTCACAGGTTTCCCATCATTTTCTAATATAGATTTCCATCCAGCGAGAAAGACGTTGGTCTTATGCATTATCTGACCATAGGTTTGTGGCATTACGTCGTGCAATGCCATGTTTTGGAATGCCCATATTGTCGGTAGCCATATCTCTGTTTGGTCAAAAGGATAACCAGTTCCTGTGTGAATTCTGAAATTTTCTCCACCATAAGCAGCGTGTGTGTGAATCTGGACTGTACCCCATGAACCACTTACTTGATGAAGTGTTCCATAAAATTGATGTCCATCACCACTCACGTGTTCCAAAGTAATGACACCGGGAGGACTATGCCAACTATCTGCTTGATATGCAACGGACACTACGGGATTTCCTGCCTCAACGATTGCCTTGCATACCATATAGACACCGTGAATTCCGTGTGTGGGATAGTCATCAAATGAGTTCGTAGCAGTGTAGCAGATAATCTGTTTATCACTTGCATAAGCCTTAGCACGTGAAATCGCATCATTATGTTCGTGGCTTGATGGAACAAGTATTGTTGCCCCATGTTTTTCTGCTAATGTCACTATTTTACGTGCTTTTGCAAGGGAATTGGCAAATGGACGATTGATAAGGTTCGGTAAACCTGCTTCCAGATAGGGTTCATGCAGAATGTGGTTCCACGGATGGTTGTAGTATCCACCGGAAATAATACCGTCTACCTTGCCTAACATGTCATCAAAATTCTTGACAGCTTCACAACCGTAAGATTCGGCAATTGCTTTCGCTTTATCGTATTCAATATCCCAACAATGTGTGATACGCATTCCCGTGAACGGTGTATCCTTTTGACCGACTCTTGGATTAATTGCTGGTGCCCACAACGGCATATGTGAATAAGAATCTACATTAAGAAATCCAACGCGGAAAGGTTCAGAGTTAGGTGCATGCATGGTTATCTCCTTTTATCTTTTTTAGTCTTCAGTTCTCGTTTGTCAGTTAACAGAGATGTTTAATATGTGTAAAAATCCTCTCATTGATTACTTTCTCACATTGAAACCCAAGTAGAACCATTTTCACAAGACTCAACCGCTTTATAAATAAACTGCATACCACGAAGTCCATCATAGACAGTCGGAAAATCGTAGGTATCAGTATCCATTGGGTCGCCATCAATGTGTCGCCTGATTGCTTCAACAACACCGACATAAATAGTTGCAAATGCCTCCAGATATCCTTCGGGATGTCCTGTTGGGATACGTGTTCCTGCTGCTGCAGCATCGGATAAATATCCTTGACCACGAGTAAGTATCTGCCTTGGTTCACCGTAACGATAGAGTTCGAGATAGTTCGGATTCTCCTGGGCCCATTTTACTGCCCCCTGTTCAGCGTAAACACGAAGTGTAAGTCCATTTTCTTCTCCGGTAGCGACCTGACTTATGCTTAGGACCCCTTTACCGCCACCTTTGAAACGGAGTAAGGCGTTGACATCCTCATCCAGTACCCTATCGGGAAGAAAAGTGCTTTTGTCAGCACAGAGTTCAACAATCGGATCCCCAGTAACATATTCCAGTAGGTTAACGCAATGCGTGCCAACATCACCCATTGTACCCCCTATACCTGATTGTGCAGGATCCACGCGCCATGCGGCTTGTTTCTGACCGAGTTTTTCGTGCGGTACCATTAGAAAGTCTTGTAGGTACTCTACAATAACCTTACGGATTTGCCCCATTGATCCTTCTGTGAATAGAGTACGCGCATGCCGCACCAAAGGATGTCCCGTATAGTTGTGAGTTAATCCAAAGACAAGACCCGAATCTTGGACAAGGTTTACGAGTGTTTTTGCCTCGTCAAGGCTGTAAGTCATTGGCTTGTCGCAAACAACATGAAAACCCGCATCCAAAAAGGTTTTTGCGATTTCAAAGTGGGAGATATTTGGTGTGACAATGCTTACAAAATCAATCCGTTCATTTTCGGGAAGTGCTGCTTCTGCTGTCGCCATCTCATTGTAACTATCGTAGCAACGGTTTGGATCAAGATACAATTCCGCACCAGTGATTCGTGTGTTTTCAGGATCACGTGAAAAGCATCCAGCAACAACTTCAATTTGCTGATCAAGCGTAGCTGCGATGCGATGCACACCACCAATAAACGCGCCCTGACCACCACCTACCATTCCCATTCGTAATTTCCGTTTCCAAGATTCCATAATACTTACTCCAATTTGGTTGTTATATCATTTCAAATAAGGTGTCATTTGCTGAGGAATACATGTAGGATCGACCTCCCGGTCGCGACCAGTAAATCAACGGTATGAATGCCTGTTGGCATTCCCCAGATCGCTCCTGCAGATTATGTAGCACAAACTTTTAGTTTGTGCATCAGAGGACGCAAACTAAAAGTTTGCACTACAATATATCACGATGAATGAACATTTCTAAATATAAAATAGCAGCATTAGTTTACAACCCTATAGGTTGCAACTTGGGTTAGAAAAGGTATTAACTCATAGTCAAGAGTCCAAACCGAGAATGTCTCTGTTCCGTTCCACATCTGTTTCACCACCAGCAAAGTCATCAAATGCAACATCGGTCGTTTCAATGATATGTTTAGCGATAAATGGCGCGCCCTCTGCCGCACCTTGTTCTGGACTTTTGACACAGCATTCCCATTCCAGCACTGCCCAACTGTCGTAACCTGCTTCGGTGAGTAATGTGAACACACGAGTGAAATCCACCTGTCCATCTCCGAGCGAACGGAATCTACCTGCACGTCCCGCCCATGACTGATAGCCTCCGTAAACACCAACACGACCTGTCGGACGGAATTCGGCATCCTTAACATGAAACCCTTTGATGCGGTCTCCGTATAATCGGATGAAATCAAGATAGTCGAGTTGTTGCAGGAGAAAATGACTTGGATCATAATTAAGACAAGCAGCTGGGTGATTGTCTGTATAATCCAAGAACATCTCGTAAGTCGCACCGTCATAGATGTCCGAACCTGGGTGTAGTTCATAAGCGAAGACCTGACCGTTGTCGTGTGCCAGATCCAGAAGTGGGAGCCATCGTGTAGCAAGCTCTTTAAACGCCTCTTCAATAATTCCATCAGGACGTTGCGGCCACGGGTAGACTGTATGCCATGCAAACCCCCCTGAAAGCACGGGAATGACATCCAGTCCCATGTTGACCGAAGCGTGAATGCATTTCGTCAACTCACCTACAGCCCATGCTGTTCTTTCATTGCCGCGTAAGCCGGGAGGATGGAACGCCTCAAACATGATTTCATACGCGGGATGTACAGCCAGAACTTGACCAGCGAGGTATCCCGCCACCTCAGTTGCTTCAAGTCCCAATCTGTCAAGCGTTCCTTTAAAATCATCGCAATAGGTTTTGGACTCTGCGGCTTTTCCAATGTCAATAACGCGGTCATCCCAACCGGGGATTTGGACACCTTTGTATCCTAAACCTGCAACCCATTTACCAATATTCTCCATCGTATCGTATGGTGCTTCATCCCCCATGAATTGCGCGAGAAAGATAGCTGGACCTTTGATTTTTGGCATAGTTTCTCCGCTTTTAATCTGTAAGGTTACAACAATATAAGAGGTGGTTGTTGTTCTAAGTCTCCACTAAGGTTTAAATCTATGAAATAAAATACCAAATGCTCACGTAATTGAATACAATATATAAAAGTACGCAATAAGTATTTTTGGGCTGAGGAATTGATAGGTGAAATAATTATAGAAAACAAATATTATAATTTGAGTTATATAGGAAAGTCTTTATTGTCGTTACAGTATTTAGATATCCATCTATACCAG
>VYFM01000382.1 GCA_009842375.1 Candidatus Poribacteria bacterium
TGGATTGATGTTATTCTTTTCAAATGGGATTGGAAGATGAAGACTCAGAAAACCGCGTTCATCCGCGTCCTCCACGACAATCCGCGATTCAGACAACACACATGCCAAAAGTTTAGAGTCATTCCTTACCAATATGGTCATAAATAAGCCGTCCGACCAGCACTCATATAGGTTTATAGCTATAGGGTAAAATCATCAAAATTGCGATTGACTCTAAATACTCTAAAGTTTGACATTTTTGAAACATTCTTATGAACAGTTTACTTACTCGTATTTCAATAGGAATTTGTCTCTATTGTTTGAGGATATCTACAAATGTTGACAATTGCTGAGAAAAATAAACTTGACCAGAACGGTATTCTGCTTCTGGAAAAGGTAATTGACTTAGATACAACGCTCCAACTCCGAGAACGATCCTTAGAACTTGCAGCTGAAGAGCAAAAAGCAGGTAAAGGACACACCTACCTGCAAAACGATACTGCACAACGTGTATGGAATCTAATCAACAAAGGCAAGATATTTGAGGAAGCTATACAACACTCCAAAATGCTTGCTGCGATGGAATATCTACTCGGGGCAGACTGCACGCTTAGTTCGTTCACAGTGAATATCCTTTACCCTGGTGCCCCAGACGCAGGTCTCCACATTGACTATCCGTTATCAGCACTTCCAACACCGCGCCCAAGTTTTCCTATGGTTGCAAACAGCGTTTGGTTCTTAGACAACTTTACACTTGAAAACGGGGCAACCAGCTGCATCCCTCGCAGTCATAAACAACTTGAGGCATTACCAGAATCTGGTGTTGAATACGCGGATAAGCAACAAATATGTGGACCACGCGGTTCTGTCCTCATTGTCAACGGTTCAATATGGCACGGGTCTTCAGAAAATAGAACCAATTCACCCAGAGTTGCATTGCTCGGGTTTTTCTGCAGGTCAATCCTAAAACCCCAACAAGACCATCTGAAAATAGTATCAGATGAGATAATTGAACGTGCAACGCCTATATTAAAGCGGTTACTCGGTCTCAATTCATTACCAAATCTGAATATGTAGACAACTTTCACCTACTATCTTTAGTTGTAGTCGAGTACCTAAACCCATCTATCACGGAACTATACTGTTTACCTCCTCCATAAGAACCCATTCAGATTCTGGTGTTTTGGGTGTCAGTTGATATTTTAATTCCACCTTAAGCGTCTGACCTGTGTCAACATCATAAGTATACGTTCGCTTCTCATCTGGTAACAGACGGTTCTCTGTTTTTTCAGATATTAATTCCTGTTTTTCTTCAAGCTGAGTCCCATCAGGTGCAAGACGGGTCACTTCAAGAACGATCATACGTAACGTGCCACCAGGCAACAGATGTCCCGCTTTATTTTCAAGAATGACAGATGCCTTCTTTCCAACAAACTCAACCTTAAGAGATGCAGCATTCTTAAGCTGTGCAACACTACGGCTACCTCGCCAAGTATGCTTCCTTCCTTTGATACTCTCATAACTTGCAGTGCTTTGTAGTCGATTCACAATCGGCATGTGGCATGTAGCACAACTCTTCTTTTCTTTCGCGAACCTACTCTCAAGAAAACTGGATACTTGATCGTGTTCCGGCACCTTCGGTTGACCATGACACGTAGCACATAACTTTGTCGGGGATTCATAGATCGGATTGGTCACATTTGCATGAAAATTAGTCTCAGCACTCGCTGGTGGTCCGTGCATCGCACCATCCTTATCGAGATGACATACAAGGCAAGAAACGCCTGAGTCACGTTGGGTGTTACGCAATTTTGGCATTTTCCCAATACCGGTCACAAAAATCGGTTCAGGTGCATGGCATGGGTCGCAACTCTTTTCTCTATCAGGAATCAGTTTTGCTGCATCTTGATAAATCTCATCTACCCACGCTTGTGCATGCATCGACTTCTCCCACTCACGCCAGATTGCTGGATGGCAACTCTTACACTTTCCTTCTTCAAATCCGCGAAACATATCCTCATACCTATTCTCATCACTTTCCACATTAGATACAAAGTTACCAACAAATACAAATATGCTTAATCCAAACAATAACATACACATACCGAGGAGACATCGCTGAAGTGTTACACCCTTACGCATATCTGCACCTCTAAATGTTGATGTTGTTAAGAAGTGATATTGCTGCCTGCTCTCCGCTGTTAATACAGTCAGGAATCCCAATGCCGTGATATGCATTACCTGCTAATGTCAGACCCGGCAATCCATTTGCCAGTTCATCAATTTCTCCGACAAGTTTTTCATGACCAACCTGATACTGTGCCATAGATTGTGTATGTTGACTAACTACTAAAAAAAGAGGTGGCTTAGTTATACCAAGTAAATTGGATACGTCTATTAATGCAGAAGATGTAATATCATTAAATTCTGTGTTATTGTTTGCAGCACCTTTAACATTAGTAGCACTTTCACTTACAAATGCACGTAGTAACGCATGATTCGATGGGGCACGATTCTCAAACTTCACGCTACTAAATGAACACCCTATCAGGTTAAGTTGCTCCTTAATAGGCACAACAAAACCCATGCCGTTGAGCGGATGCGGCACATCTTCGCGACGAAAAGCAATATTTACCGTTGCAGATGATGTATAAGGTATATCGGAAAGTTTTTCTGATAAGAAAGGAGAGACTTTTGACAAGATTTTGCTTGTTTGTGGAGCAGGCAACGCAATACAAAGCAGGTCTGTTTCTAACACTTCATCGTTATCAAGACAAACACGCCAACCCTCTTCATTTTCTATTTTCTGAATCGTAGCAACACTACAACCCAAACGGATACATTCAGATAGGTTTTCTGCAAGTGCGTCAACCAAAGTCTGCATGCCACCAGTAAAAGATAAAAACAGACTGTAGCGCGGTCCACTTGTGTCACGACTTGTTTGAGAAGCCTTCCGTTTTTGTGCTAATAGGGCTTTGATAATGCTACCATGTTCCTGTTCCATCTCCAAAAATCTCGGAAATGTAGATTTCAGGCTTAGATTCTCTGCATCCGATGTATAGATACCACCTATCATTGGTTGTGCCATCCGTTCAAACGCTTCAGTACCAAGCCTGCGCCTAACAAAATCTGCTACAGATTCGTCATCTATATCGCTTCGACGTGAAATAAATAAGTCAAGTGCAATCCGTAATTTACCGACCAAACTAAAGATAGGACTTTTCAAAAAAGGCACGAAAGCACCTGGTGCCATCATGTAGAATCCTTCAGGGACTGGGACCAGTTTGCCTTTTCGTATAACAAAACTGCGTCTTACCTTCGGGTTCGTCCCTATCAACTTATCGTCAATACCGAGTTCCTCACACAATGCCTTCGCCCACGGCTTCGTGGAAATAAAGGCATCCGGACCGTGCTCAATAATAAACCCATCTCGGTGTTCGGTCTGTATAACTCCTCCTACCCTATCACTCGCTTCCAACAGAGAAATATCGAGCGAGATTCCCCTTTCTTCTGCTTCGCGTTTTAAACGATATGCTGCAGCTAATCCTGTAATTCCCCCACCAACTACAATTGCTCGTTTCCGTTCCTGTTCCATCACAGTGGTCCTTAGTTGGATAAACATGTGAGGCTTTGATACATATTTCCATTATGAAGACTTATGAAGACTTTTCACAGACTAAATCCGCTAACATATTAATAAATTTCGGATGATCTCCAACAGTCCCTGCCCGAATAAAATCAATTCCACACGTACCCGCTGTTTCCTTTGCTTCAATATCAAGGTCATATAATACCTCAACGTGGTCACACAGAAATCCGATAGGAGAAGCAACGACAGTAGTAACACCTTCTTCTTTTCTTGCTTTTAACCAATCGTTGATATCGGGTTGCGTCCAGGGGATTGGGCTACTTTCCACTTCACTCTGGTAGGCAAAACTGAATCGGTCCTTCCCAAGCTCACGCGCTACTTCTTCACCCGTCATCTCAAACTGTTGGGAATAAGGTGAGGTATCCGCTGCAACTTGCGGAATTGCATGGGCAGTAAAAACCAGTTCAGCACGGTCTAACTTGTCCTCACATACCGTTTTGATAATCTCCGAGATTGCACCTACATAACCGTCATGGGTATACCACTGATCGAGATAGTCAATAGTCGGTTTTTCACCTTCAACAGCATCAATACCTTTCTTGACAGTTTGTTGATACCATTCCCAACTGACTTTGGCTCGGTGCGGTGCCATAATAATACCAAGCATTTTACGGTGTCCTTTTTCTACCATTTCAGCGATTACGTCCTTTAAGTACGGTGTCCAATGCCTAAATCCAGCAAATACAGGTAATGGTAAATCACGTTCGTACAAGGCAGTTTGTAGCGCTTTAGCTTGTTTGTAAGTCAATTCGTTGAATGGCGAGTATCCACCTAATTGAACGTAATGACTGGAGATGTCTTTTACACGTTCCTTTTGAGATTCTGCTTCGCCAGCAATCCCTTCAACAAAACAGTACGCTTCACCAGGACAATCCTTTGCATCATATTTTTTACAGCATCCCGGTGTAGGTCCACCAAAAGCAACCAATAAAACACTATCGTATTTCATTATCATCTCCTATGCCATATTGGCTAATTGCGCTGGCATAAAACTTGGGTCCACAGCAATTGCCTGCGCGAACGCTTCACGAGCATTTTTTTCATCTGAATTTGTTCGATGTGCAAGTCCAATAGAAAAGTATGCTTGTGCAAGTTGTGTGCCATCTAATCCACCCACTAACGCTTTATAAATTGATTCCATTCCAGGTGCAGGATCATCACCGTTTCGGAATGCTGATAGAATATGATTGTAACCCTGTAATAGATGGGCAGAAGCAAAATCAGGATCCAATTCAAGTGCAGTATTGATCGCATTTTTTGCCTCAAAGAAAAAATCACCCTTCTCAAGAACACTTGACACACTACGAGATGCTTGTGTGAGTAAGTTCGCGTATTCCGTCCACACTTCCGGTAAATTGGCAAATTTTGTTGTTGCTGTTTTCAAAATAGCAATCGCTAATCCAAAGTCGTTACCTTCTGCAACCTCTTCCGCAGTTTCACGATAAGATTCAAAGTCTTTCAGTTCTTGTGTACGTTGGCAAAGTTTCTCAGAATCTGCCGTTGGAATAACAGACGGTTTGAAGTGTTGCCAACCAGGTTCAGGATCATCAATCAGTCCACGATAAACACGGAGAATAGCATAACGAGGAGTTCCCCATACTTCAGCAATGTCCCCAATCCAACTCGGCATGTTACCTTCCATATCAGCCAGTAATTCCGCTAAAGACATACCTTGTTCAACCCGTTTACGGACCTCTGTTAAAAAATAGGTCTCTATTTTCAGCAGTAAATCAATTTCTTCATCGTGTGCTAAGGGACCATGTCCAGGAAGCACATGCTCAGGCGAATATGTTCTTAGTTCCTGAATGGTATTAATCCAATCGTGGTTTGCCATTAGTCCTTCATTCATGACGGGTTGTCCAAAAATCGGAAAACTACCGGTCATCACTGTATCACCAGAAACAATACATCCCTCCGCAGGTACTCTTATGGCACTTGCATCATCTGTCTCTGCTTTTCCTAAGTGAACAAGATGTAAAGGTTGATTACCTAAATCAAGTTCGGTCTCATGTGAAAACGTCTTCTGCGGTAGAAACGGTGGATCTCCAAGGGTAAAACCGCGAGAACGCAGAAAATCCTCTTGACGCGGTGCCCTATTCACCATAAAATCTTTCGTCATCTCACGTGCAACAACAGTTGCACCTTCTTCACGGAATATTATATTTCCATTAGTATGATCCCAATGATAATGTGTATTTATCGCATACAGAATAGGTTTATCAGTGATGGAACGAATTGCCTTAAGTAACCGTTTACCCATCATCTGGTTCACCTGTGTATCAACCACAGCAACCCCATTATCTCCTATGATAATAGAAGAATTAACGATGTTCCGAAACAGATACACCCTATCTGTCACCTTAACAAGTTCTCCATATTGACGGGGGGCAAAAGGATTTTCTTGGATATTTCTCATCAAGTTTCCTAATAAGTCTTTGCAACTTTTACAAAATGTTTTACATTTTCAAATGGTGTGTCTCTATGTAGTCCATGACTCAGATTTAGAATATGTCCTGTTCTTCCACCTTGTTCGATGCAATGATGCACCGCATCTGTAATGTCTGAAAATGTTCCATCACGAAGAACATCATTATCAACATTTCCCTGCAAAGCGATTGACCCACCTATTTGCTTTCTTGTTTCTCCAATATCAATACATTTTCCAACACTTAACACATCAGCACCACTCTGATGCATTAAGTCAATATATGGACACTCCTTTGCAAACATGATACTCGGGGCATCTCGATTGAGTTCAGCAAATATCTTCTGATGATACGGAAGTGCGAATCTGAAATACATATCACGAGATAACACATCTGCTATTGACTCAAAAAGTTGAACTATCTGAACACCCATACTTATTTGGTAATTTAGATAGTTAATTGTCATTTCAGTCAACTTTTCTAATAGCTCGCATAGAAGCTCTGGTGCATTATCCATCATTTCAAAAACTGGAGCAGCTTTTTCCGACATACCCTCACCTTTTTTCATCGGACTTTCTCCTGCAATAAGAAAAAAGGCAAGCGTTAATGGCGCACCAGCAAAACCGATAAGCGGTAGTTCACCATTCAACGTTTCACGCAGTGAACGGATAACATGACCTGTGTACTCTAATTGTACGTGTGGTTCATCTACCGGACATAGGGCATTGACCTGAGATCGTGTGCGAATTGGGATGTGTAAAACAGGACCTGGTGAAAATCGGAAATGTGCACCCATCGGGGCAAGTGGCGTGAGAATATCCTTATAGACAATTATTGCATCCACACCAATACGCTTGGGAAGAAGGGATATTTTAACCGCAGCCTCTACATCGGTGTGCGACATTGGCATAGGACATGTTCGGAACAGCCGTTCCAGTGGAAGGTTAAGTTTTTCACGGGTTTGTCGATACAAAGGATCTGATCTACCTGCCTGCCGCATCATCCATACTGGAACACGTTCAACAGGCAAGCACTTCGCTGCACGAAGAAGTAAGTCATTCTTTAATTCATGTTCCATATTAAAAGGAATAATCTATTTACCTTGCTTTCAAACGTTCAATTTCTTCTCGAAGTCGTTGATTTTCAGCTTCTGCTTGTTCAGCACGTTCTTCTGCTTGTTCAGCGCGCTCTGTGGCTGCGTCAGCAGGAGTCTGCACCCATTTCCCATCGACCGGGTCATAAACACCAAGTCCATCATCACGAATATGAAAATTCAAGTTTAATACTTCGGAGCACAATCCACCATCAACATCAGAGGGAATCTCAACATAAGTATTCTCAACAAGACGAAAACCCATTAAAGGTTTTGGCAAATAACGTCTATCAACATCATAGAGGAAGTATTCCGGAATCCCCATCGATGCATAATGTGTAACTTTCCAATCCAAGTCATTACGATAGGTGCGTTTGCTTGAAAACTCCATTACGAAATCGGGTGCCTTGCCTTCTTCCCAAACCTTATAGGTACGACGTTGTTTTCGACCTATTCGAAAAGAAACAAGTATATCGGGAGACACCGCAGTTCGGAGAGGTCCCTCAATGTCGTACATCATGATATTTCCAGAGATATAGACTTCCGGTCTATCCACAAAATGTCCCTCAAGCACTTGCCGGAGCCAGATTATCCACTCAATGTGTAGATCGGTATCAGCCATAGGTTTACCATCCGATTCAGGATAGAGATCTGACGTTTCTGTCGGCGCATAAGGCATTTGCCGCACGTTTGGATAACTTTCCATCGGGGTATCTCCTTTTATTAGATATAACTGAGGTCATAAAACATATCTATTATCTGTAGGACAGTTAAT
>VYFM01000293.1 GCA_009842375.1 Candidatus Poribacteria bacterium
GTATTTTGTATTCTATCGGGATGTTGGTATCTTTCATGAACACGTTGTGAATAAGATTCTTGAGGATTTTGTGAATGCATGTCAACCGAGATCTGCAGAAGTCGTTGGGGATTTCAACATTCGTGGTGGAATGAAGACGGTCGTCAGTGCAAGTTACAAGAGAGAATAACGCAAGAACAAACTGAATTTAACTTAGAAAATTGGTACTGAACGTCCAATTCGAGCAGATTCGTAAAGAGCATCAAAAATCTTCGCAACTTTCAACACCTCTTCTCCGGGAACAGGAGAAGGTAATTCCTTTCTTATAGCTGTATGAAACGACTCAAACTCCCCAGGTAATCCTTTAAGTAATTCTGGTTCATAATTTACCATTTCGTCCTTCTTATCAAGATATATCTGAAGCGGTTCATAAGTTGCACCCGCTTGGTCTCCCATAAAAAAAGTTCCACCGATATTTTGAATATGTGATGCCCATGCAGTTTCTAAGGTTACAGTTAATTCACCTTCAAACTTAATAGTCCCCATAGCAAAATCTTCCACTTCAAAATCTTCTGGATTCCACTTACCCCACGGATTGATAACATCAGCTCTATCACCAAATTTCTTGGCAGTCATGCCAAATGCTTCAATAGGATTAGGACAGCCTATCATCCATAGTAGAACATCAAGAATATGTACACCGATATCAATGAGTGGACCACCACCAGCAATGGCTTTACTGAGAAAAGAAGGTGATGCTGGAACGCCACGTCGTCGCATTGCCATTGCACGGGCATAGTATACATCACCAAAAAAACCCTCATCGTGAAGTTTTCTGAGTGTCCGTGCACCAGCACCGAATCTTGATTGTAAGCCGATCTGTAACACCTTCCCACTTGCTTTTTGTGCGTCTACCATTGCCTGTCCATCTATGGCATTTGCTGCAATAGGTTTTTCGCAGATCACATGTTTTCCAGCATTAAGTGCAGCAATAGTCGGTCCAGCATGGAAGTTGTTGGGTGTACATACACTAACAGCATCAAGTTCATCCATTTCAACCATCTTTTCGTAATCGGTAAAGACATTTGGTATGTCATGTTTTTTAGCAAAAGCTTTTGCTCGCGATTTGTCTATATCACATGCAGCAATGATTGAGACATCTTTTACACTATTATGTCCAGGGAGATGTTTTCCTCCGGCAATCCCACCGCAACCAACAATGCCTACTTTTATTTTTTTCATAATAATTCCTTTCGTTAGACATATATGTTTCTATTTCAACAAGGACTAAATTGTAACGACTTGTGGTTCCTGCTCTATACTTAGGTTGTGTTCTGCTGCCCATTGTGCTGCAGCACCTCCTCCGCCACCGAGAAATTGTTTGCCAAGGTCATCAACATTTTGAAGTACATTTTCGTCAGGTTGCTGTTTGTCATTATAGTACAATAGATAACCTTCCGGTTTGAGCCATGCGTAATGATAACCGTAAATAACAAGTTTTGCAGTTTGATCTGTATAGTTTTGTCCAGTAGTATGGTAAATGCGGTTTTCAAAAAAATAAGCATCTCCTGCTCGTAGTAGCGGTTCAGCGTAGGGTTCTATAGGATCAATTTCTCCTTCAGGTATTTCTAATGGTTTACCCGATACATGGCTTCCTGGAATAAATAAAGTCGCACCGGCATCTGGCACATGACAATCGGTTAAACAGTATGCGATTTTTAGACCAACACGAGGGCAATTTTTGTGCCCAAGATCTAAATGTAAACCAACGTCTCGGTGCCACCCGCGATTCTCGGGTAACCCTTTTGGCTGTGGGTTTTTGTATAATAGAGCCGTATTCGTTATATGGAGATTTGTACCGAGAAGTTGAATGACTAACGGAATTGCTGTTGTCTGAGAGGTCAGTTCTGCAAAAGCAGGTTCCTGTACTAATCCGTCTCTAATATGTACATATTGTGCATCTGAATCGCGGGAATTCACAATTCGATCACCAGCTTCTATCAGTCTTGTTATCATATCATTGTCAAGTACAGACCGAACAATGAAATATCCATTTTTATCAAATTCTTGTCGTTGTGCTTCTGTCAATGGGACGAATTCCATGTAGAATACTCCTTCTCTAAACTGAATGGTAAAAGACTTGAGATGTTCGGATATAGTATCATAAATAGAAATCGATGTCTACAATATAACCCTGATACAGTATCAAAAGACTTGCAATAATCAGGTGTGTATAGTATAATCATTTTAATCTATTTCACAGATTTCATAAGATATTATCCTACAGATTTTGAAATGCTAATAGGCATTTTACTGCACTCATAATTTAATAATGAATATACATGAATACCAAGCCAAAGAGATATTAGAATCTTTTGGTGTTAAGACCTTATCTGGCAGTGTCGCTGAAACTCCTGAAGATGCTCAAGCCATTGCAACTGAAATTGATGGAACGAAATTTGTTGTCAAAGCACAAATCCATGCAGGTGGACGAGGAAAAGGAGGTGGAGTCAAACTTGCCAACTCCATCTCAGAAGTAAAACAACTTGCTGAAGATATGCTCGGAATGCAGCTTGTGACACCACAGACTGGTGCAAAAGGGAAACTTGTTAGAAAGGTCCTAATCGTAGAAGCAGCTGAAATACAGAAAGAGTTTTACCTTGCTATCCTACTTGACAGAGAAACATCACAGTTAACTTTAATTGGCAGTGAAGAAGGAGGAATGGATATTGAGGAGGTAGCAGCACAAACCCCAGAGAAGATTATTAGGACGCAGATTAATCCCGCATTTGGATTGTCTGAATTTCAAGCGAGAGAATTCGCATTCAATTTAATTACTGATCCTTCATACCGTCAACTCATACCAAATGCAACAGCATTAATCATGTCGCTTTACAATGCATTTGTTGCATGTGATTGTTCCTTGATAGAAATCAATCCGTTGACAATAGTTGGAGATGGTGCAGATTTAGATATTGTCGCACTTGATTCTAAAATCAACATAGACGACAATTCTATCTGGAGACGACCTGATATTGCTGATATGCGTGACCCACACGAAGAAGACCCAAGTGAATTAGAGGCAAGTGAATCTGGACTAAGTTATATCCGACTTGATGGAAATATTGGTTGTATGGTGAACGGTGCAGGACTTGCAATGGCAACGATGGACATTATAAAGCAAAAAGGAGGAGAACCTGCTAACTTCCTTGATGTTGGTGGTGGAGCATCAGTTGAAGCAGTCGCACATGCTTTTCGGTTAATCCTTGCTGACGAAAATGTAAAAGCAGTTCTTGTTAATATCTTTGGTGGTATTATGAAGTGTGATACGATTGCTACAGGAATAGTTGAAGCCGCGAAACAGGTCGAACTTAACGTTCCACTTGTGGTTCGGTTAGAAGGAACAAACGTGGAACTTGGTAAGCAGATTATTGCTGAGTCTGACTTGAACCTACAACTTGCAGAAGGGCTTTCTGAAGCTGCAGAACTTGCTGTGAATGCAGCAAACATAGTATAAAGGACACGTTTGAACCAACAAGACAACACTCGAACTCGCTCTGACAATATTACATTACCGCATCAAAGGTTTGACATCGTAGCAAAAGATCCATTTTATAACTTTCCAGATGATATGCTCAGTTTTCTTATGGGGGACAAAGAATTCGAGTATGTTGAACATGTTGATACCAACTTAACCACTGTTCAAGTACGTAACATGGACATATTGATTAAGGTGCGCCATGATGAAAAACCCGTTTTGGTCCATTGTGAAATCCAGACAGATGATAGTGTGAATCCGAACATGGTTCAACGAAACGTTGGATATCTCGGAAGATGCTTTGAAAGGTATGGGTTACCGATCTATTCTTACGTACTATACCTTCGATCAACTGCTGGTGTAAGAGATTCCGGAGGGTATATCCAAGATGTTCCTGGACATCGAATCATAGTTGAGTATCAAGTAGTTCGTTTAAACGAAATTGATGGTGAGACATTTCTTCAGAATAGGCAACCAGGTATGATGCCATTCACTCCGTTGATGAAACCCCCAGTGGGTATGTCAAGTATTGAATGGACTACACAATGTGTTGATGTGACGAGGAGATTGCCCGTTGACACATCAACCCGTAATAATCTGCTGGTTGAGTTATGGGTTATGAGTGGTTTGAGACATGAACGTCAAGACCTATTACAAACGCTTTCGGAGGGTATTGTGAACAATTCTACAGTATATGAGATGATTATAGAACGCGGCATGGAGCGCGGCATGGAACAAGGTATTGAACAAGGAAGAAAACAAGGAACGAAAGATGGAATAATTGAATCTATAACGGTGCTACTTGATAAGCGTTTTGAAATGAACACGACACCTATTTTAACACCATTGCTTGAAACTATAGACGATTTGCAACAAGTCAAACAGTTATTCCAGGAAGCGTTAGAAGTTGATCACTTAGAAGATTTCATTCGTTCGGTTCAAAATATACAAAACGGTGCGTAATGAGTATTGATAGATTGACCACCAATCAATATAATACTTAGAGAACTATCATATATTGTGTGAATAATTTCCAATCATACAACATAACTCACAAATCAGTTTTAACAGATAAGAGAAAAATGACAAAACTTGAATTAGCAAATATTGATGTCGCTGGAAAACGGGTTATCGTCCGTGTGGATTTTAATGTTCCTATACAAGATGGTAAGATAACCGATGAAACCCGAATAACCGCTGCTTTACCTACCTTATTAGACCTTATTCATCGGAATGCAAGAATTATTCTCATTACACACTTAGGCAGACCAACAGTAGGTTCAGCAGCAGATCGCCGGGAACTTTCTACTGAGCCAATTGCAGTTGCATTAAGTAGAAAACTTGGTACCCGCGTTGCTCATGTAAATGATTGTATCGGTGAAGATGTACAAAATGCTGTTGAGTCGTTAGAAAATGGTGAAATTCTACTCCTTGAAAATGTCAGATTTTATGCTGAAGAAACAGACAACGATCCAGAATTCGCACAACAACTTGCATCTCTTGCGGATGTATATGTCAATGATGCCTTTGGCACCGCTCACCGTGCCCACGCTTCAACAGAGGGGATAACACACCACGTCACAACTTGTGCAGCTGGTCTACTTATGGCGCGTGAAATTCATTACCTAAGTATGAGCCTTGAAAACCCAGCGCGACCTTATGTAGCCATTCTTGGGGGCGCGAAGATATCAGATAAAATCACACTGATAGATAATCTTTTGGGAAAGGTGGATAGTCTATTAATAGGTGGTGGGATGGCTTATACTTTCTTGGCTGCCATGGGTGTTTCAATCGGTAATTCCCTGGTAGAAACGGATAAGCTTGATGTAGCAGAATCATTAATTAAGAAAAAAGGGTTTTCAAACACAGTTCTTCTACCGGTAGACCATATTGCTGGAAAAGAGTTTGACCCAGAGACACAATTTGCTGTTGTAGATGAAGAATTTATTCCTGATGGTTGGCAAGGGTTAGATATAGGTCCAAAAACTATCGCATTATTTCGTGCACAAATCGCGTCTGCAAAAACGGTGGTGTGGAATGGTCCTTTAGGGGTCTATGAATTTGAAAAGTTTGCTAAGGGAACTATTGAAGTTGCAAAACAGATCGCATCCTCCGATGCTGTTAGTATTATCGGTGGTGGTGATTGTGTTGCGGCAATACAACAGGCTGGTGTTGCGGATAGGATAACACATGTTTCCACTGGTGGTGGAGCATCTCTTGAATTTTTAGAAGGAAAACCTTTGCCGGGAATTACGGCATTAACCGATAAATAGATTATGTTTGATAAAATAACACCTCGTAGTGAAGACTACTCAAAATGGTATACACAGGTCATTCGTCAAGCAGAGATGGCAGACTATGCACCCGTTCGCGGATGTATGGTAGTACGTCCTTACGGCTACGCACTCTGGGAAAACGTCAAAGAACAACTTGATTTAAGATTTAAAGCAACAGGACACCAAAACGCTGCCTTTCCGCTTTTTATACCCATGAGTTTCATTGAAAAAGAAGCGGAACATGTTGAGGGCTTCAAACCCGAACTTGCAGTCGTAACACATGGCGGTGGTAAAAAGTTGGAAGAACCACTTGTTGTGCGTCCAACATCAGAAACCATTATTGGATATATGTATAGCCAATGGATACAATCCTATCGCGATCTCCCTGTACTTATCAATCAGTGGGCAAACGTGGTGCGATGGGAATTGCGTCCTCGCCTTTTCCTACGAACAATGGAGTTTTTCTGGCAAGAGGGACATACTGCACATGCAACCCATGAAGAAGCAATGGAGGAAACACTCCGCATTCTTGACATCTATACCGATTTTGCTGTCAATGAAGCTGCTATACCAGTGATTCCCGGTCGTAAAAGTGATAGCGAAAAATTTCCCGGTGCATTAACCTCCTACACGATTGAAGCGATGATGGGGGATAAGCGTGCACTTCAAGCAGGGACATCACACGATCTCGGACAAAACTTTTCCAAAGTCTTTGATATTCAATATCTGGACGCAAACCAAAAACAACAACACTGCTGGACAACCAGTTGGGGTGTTAGCACACGTATGATTGGTGCGATAATCATGACACACGGTGATGATCAGGGTTTGGTTCTTCCCCCAAGACTTGCTCCCACACAACTTATTATCGTTCCGATTATTCCAAAAAACAACGATGAAGCAAGACAGGTCGTAACACAAACCGTTGATGCTATCTGTGAGACCTTAGGCAGTATACGTTACCATGTTGATGACCGCTATGAGTATTCCCCCGGTTGGCGTTTCAACGAATGGGAACTCAAAGGTGTTCCTTTGCGTATTGAGATAGGTCCACGCGACATTGAAAATGAACAGGTTGTCTTTGCTCGGAGAGATATTCCCGGTAAAGAAGGCAAAACCTTTATACCTATTGCCAATGTGGCAGAGACTGCAACGCAGCTGCTTGACACAATTCAGTCGGATATGCTCAAACGTGCGACAGAATTTCGTGATGCGAATACCTTTGAACCGAAAGACTACGATGAATTTAAGGAGATTGTTGAAATCGGGTTTGCACGTGCATGGTGGTGTGGAAACGAGGAATGTGAAGATAAGGTAAAAGAAGAGACACAAGCAACTATCCGCTGTATCCCAATGGATCAACCTGATTCTGATGGAGTGTGTATTGTTTGTGGTGCTAAAGCGGAAGAGATAACAATTTTTGCGCGGGCGTACTAACAAAACCAAGTTGCTACCAAAATTTATTATACGAATCTAATTGGAGTTATAAATGAACTACGTCATTTGTGCAACACCCCGGACACGTAGCACTGTTTTATGTGACTTGTTGGTTTCATCCGATGTAGCAGGATATCCGAGAGAATACCACGATGGACACGAATCGTTAAAAGGCATGTATATATCAGACCCAGCAACATATCAAAAATACGTATCCGTTTCTACTTCATCGAATGGGGTTTAATGAACCTAAAGTTTGGGTCAAACGTCAGGATTCCGAATGGGACCAGCATTTATATAACCAAACCGTGGCTCCCTATCGTCTATGAATTACATTCACTAAACACCTTCAGAAAATTTTACTTGACAAAGATTCTAATTTGTGTTACAATAATTATTACATAGTAAAACGATCACGCATATATCCAAATTGTCCACAGAACATAGAGTATGGTAAACAGAAATCTACAAACAATCCTAAAATTGATACTTACGACTATCTGCCTACAGATGTCAATAATACCCACAATAACGAGGTAATTCAACCAACACAATTCAAAAGCCATAATGAAAAAGTTACACACAACGGCAAAATATTTTGGATCACATCAAAAAACCCTTATCAACCCATACTCATACTGGGTTCACTAACAATTACAAAAAGTTACACACTGTAAGAT
>VYFM01000464.1 GCA_009842375.1 Candidatus Poribacteria bacterium
TATCAGATTCAGCATTAGGTGGGTTTCTCTCTAAACTCAAGACGAAAGCAGAAGCACGCGGCATCCCTATAACAGAAGCAGATCAGTTCTTCGCATCGTCAAAAACTTGTAGCCGTTGTGGACACAAAAAAGACGACTTGACGCTAAAGGAGCGAACGTATCATTGCGGTCAATGTGATGTCTCTATAGATAGAGATGTTAACGCTGCAATAAACCTTAGACCTACTACCGTCGGATAGACGGAAAGTTACGCCTGTGGAGTCCAACTAAGACCACAATCTGTGGCACGAGAGACGGAAGCAGGAATCCACAGGAGAGTTGTGTGCTAAAAGAAGCACACAGCTTTAGCCGTCGTGAGTATCACTAAAAATCGACTTCTATTATTAAGTATCATAGGTGTCATCATTGCATGTGGTGGAGTCTTTTTTTGGCATACACAACGTCAGAAAACCTATGCGAAAACACGAGCATTATTTGCACCATATTATACATTTTCAGGAAAACTCACACCAGAACAACAAAAAAGTTATACTGAATATATCGTTTCAATCACAGAGGGAGTTAAACCTTCCGATTTAAGGAAATATAAACTCCCAAAACGCGAACGTCTTCAGTTAGAGGCGCATAGTATGGCATTACTTCGCGACAATCCTGAACTGGTTTTTAGAGGACCATTTGATGTTGACAAGGTTGATGATATCAGACCATACCAAATGCACTTTGGCATCTTGGCATTGAAAGCTAAAACCAAATTAACTGATATTCCATCAAATAGTCGTTCGCAAATTCTCAAGCATCTCGAATCACTAAATAGAAGGCTGACTATAAATAGAGCTGAAGCATATATTGAAAAAATCCAAAAACTGTCTCCCGGTCCAAATTTCAAACTTCCACCTTTAACACCGATGACATTTTGGCTTTCAACCATTAAACCAATTAGTGGGGATAAATGGATCATGGAGGCAGACGGTTCATTTCATCTGCCAGAAGGGAGCAAATTAGGGAGTGTTCATATAACCGATACTTATGGAAACGAGTATACAGTTGACTTTGATGCCCCTACGGATATAAGTATGACAGAGGATACAGAGGATTTATATACTGAGATTGATACGGTGTATGAACATCTGATAGACACAGAATTCCATAGACTTTCCACCCTCAGCAAATCAAATAGATATACAGAAATTGAGGAGTTGTTTTCTGCCGAATAAATCAGAATCGTTTCATATTATGCCATCCTGTGAGAATATCAGTAATTCAGACGATTCTATCCTTCTCACAAACCTTCAAACTTAAGCATTACCCATATTATTCCTATCTTTCTTATGAGAATACAACCTGACGGAACATCTCTCACCCAACTTGATCCGCTGTTAAAACCTTTTGTACCACAGCTGCGTGAGAGGCACTCATACTATCAAAAAGCCAAAACTCAGATAGAGAATTACGGTGGTATATTAGGTGAAATAAGTCTGGGGCATAAGTATTTCGGTTTCAACAGAGGCGAAATGCTTGGTGAAACAGGAGTTTGGTATCGGGAGTGGGCACCGGGTGCTGAATCACTCTCTCTCATCGGTGATTTTAATGACTGGAACCGTGAAGCAAACCCGATGAATGTTGATAAATGGGGAATATGGCATCTCTTTCTACCTGACAAAGAGTATACGAACCGATTGATACATGAAAGTAGAGTCAAGGTTCATGTTGTGTCAAAACTCGGTGGACATGATAGAATACCTGCATATATTCAACGCGTTATTCAGGAAAGTGAAACTGAATTTACAGGACAATATTGGTCACCACCGAATCCATATCAGTGGCAGCACGACACTCCCAAATTTGATACTAACACTCAAGGACTAAGGATATACGAAGCACATGTTGGCATGGCACAAGAAGCAGAAAAAGTCGGTACATTCCCCGAGTTCACAGATAACATTCTGCCACGAATTACTGAGTTAGGATATAACGCGGTGCAGCTCATGGCACTCATGGAACATCCTTATTATGCAAGCTTCGGTTACCATGTCAGTAATTTTTTCGCTGTCTCAAGCCGTTTTGGAACACCCGAAGAATTGAAAGAATTAATCGATACAGCACATGGGATGGGTTTACTTGTTATAATGGATCTGGTACACAGTCATGCAGTTAAAAACATCAATGAAGGGTTGAATCGATTTGATGGAACAGATCATCACTATTTTCATGCAGGTGCCAAAGGTGAACATATCGCATGGGATTCACTGTGTTTCGATTATAGCAAATATGAAGTGCAACGATTTCTCCTGAGCAACATTCGCTATTGGTTGGAAACTTACCGACTTGATGGATTCAGATTTGATGGTATCACAAGTATGCTCTATTCTGATCATGGTCTTGAGAAACAATTTACTGGTTACGATGATTATTTTGGACAGCAAGTTGAATTGGAATCAGTTACATATCTGATGTTAGCAAATGAGGTCGTTCATGCAGTTAACCCGCATGCGATTTCCATTGCTGAGGATATGAGCGGAATGCCTGGACTTGCACGTCCAATCGAAGAAGGTGGAATGGGGTTTGACTATCGGCTCGCGATGGGTATACCAGACTATTGGATTCGGTTGTTGAAAGAGAAAAAGGACGAAGATTGGCACATTGGAGAGATTTACGGTATGCTCCGTAACCGTCGTATAGGAGAGAAACATATCGCTTATGTTGAAAGCCACGACCAGAGTATTGTCGGTGATAAGACACTTGCCATGCAGCTAATGGATGCCGAACTCTACACAAATATGAGTGTCTTTACCTCTAATCTAAGAATTGCACGCGGCGTTGCTTTGCATAAATTGATCCGTCTGCTGACGTTTAGTTTAGGTGGTGAAGGGTATCTCAACTTTATGGGTAATGAATTTGGTCACCCAGAGTGGATTGATTTTCCGCGGGAAGGCAACAATAACTCCTATTGGTATGCGCGTAGACAGTGGCACTTAGTTGACGATGATACCCTCTATTACAAGCACCTAAACGGTTTTGATGTTGCCATGCAACACCTTGGTACGCATTATCATCTGCTATCAGATGAGGATATTCAGTTGTTATTCATTCACGAGGACGCAAAACAGATCGTCTTCACACGCGGAGGACTAATCTTTGTTTTCAACTTTCATCCAACTGAATCAGTGACAGATTGGCGTATTCCTGTTCCTGAGAAGTCGGACTATCGTCTTATCCTAAACAGTGATGACATAGAATATGGTGGCTTCGGTGCCGTAGAAAGTGTCCATTATCCGTGGCAAGATGTTACAACAGAAGGATATGAACAATCTATTCAACTTTATATTCCTGCACGTAGCGCGCAGGTGCTAATACCCGTTAGGTAAAAGTATGGACAAACTACCCAGTGAATTTCATAGAACAGATTTTGGACACGAGGTTTATGATAGTTGGTATCTTGAACATGCAAGACACAATTTTGAGGAACCCGATTTTGTCCGAAAACATTTTCCCTTTTATGAAAAGGTTCTGCAACTATCAGAAAATGATAGAATATTAGATGCAGGATGTGGAATTGGGAGTTATACGCGTGAATTTGCAAGACGTGGATACAATGTTCTGGGGATGGATATGTCCCCAAACTTCCTTTCTGAAGCGCGGAAAATCACAAGGAACGAAGGATTAGAAATTGAATTTGTATTAGGAGATTATAATGAAATGCGTTTTGAGGAGGCATTTTCTGTTATATTCTTTGAGGGTTCATTTTTCTATCAATCAAGGGAAGGATTAGCATCTCTCCTTAACCGACTCCATAAAGCACTCACACCCAATGGCAGACTATATTTTGTGCACGCAAATCCTAATATCAGAAAGCAGCAATTTCCCTATGAGAATCGGAGTGAAATCAATAAAAATGTATATGTTCTTGAAAAGAGAAAATATGACGAAAATGCAGGCGGGGAAAGATGCGAATGGTATAAAATAGATATGGAAACACAAAAGCATTACAAGTGCGACTATTTCAATATGCACCTACCTCCAGACGAACTGAAGAGATGTATTGTGGAGACAGGTTTTTCAGATTTTCATTTCTATAAGAAGCGGGAGATTGGTGAATTTGATCCAGAAAGTGATAATGGATTTTCTGTGATATGTATAAGGTGAAAACAGTATTTTTGGTTGTGTATACACCATTTCTCTGTAGGCGCGGTTTGTAACCGCGCCTCATATTAGTTTCATGTCGTATTATTGTCCAAAGAATAAGCGCGGTTCCCACCAGGACCACCACCAATCGCCCATGTCCCACGGAACAGCGATTGCCGCCTCGGTGGCATCGTTTCAATAACCTCATGGCTCAGGTTTAACCGATGCCATTGTGCCCAAATGGAGTTATAGCAGTTGAATACTGCACATCGCGGATTATCGGGATTTGTCCAATCGTTTGCTGCATGCACAAGGCTTTCTGTGAAAATGACGACTGAACCGGGTGGGCAGCTATAGTCATCCATCATTTCACGCATGTTATTCTCCCATGGCGATTCACTGATATTCGGACGAAACGGGTCAGGACCACCGTAATTGAAATGTGCTTTATGTGAACCACTTAAGAAAGATGTACCACCTTGTCCTGCTTTTACCTCCTCAAGTTCCCACACAACTCGTGTTAGTCCAGCGAAAATCTTACTACCAGCAACCTGATACCGCATTGCGTTTGCCTGCTGCGGAGGTCGTACCACGTGTGGTAAGCCGTTATCACCGCGCGACAACTTACTCCATCCAGGTTCTCTGACAGTTGTAAAAGAACCTTCACAGCGAAATCCATAACAATCCTTGTGTACAAAAGGATTTTCGGAGAGGATTTCATTAAGTACACCGACAATCGCAGGGTGGTCAAGCAAGTTCTGGAGTGACCCCTGATAACTTTGCCTTGCACCTGCATACACTTCCGCTTTCATCTCTTCTATTTCTGAGTCTGGCAATATTGATGGTAATAAAATCCAACCGCGTAAATCAAAGAAAAACTTCTGTTCTTCAGTCATTGGTACTGGTGCATCATTTAACGTTTCGTCTGACATTGATATCTCCTTAAAAGTCGTTAAAAAATATATCTATTAGTTGATTAATCTTGGATTTATGTGGTGGTATTATCCAAGGAATACTGACGGTTTCCACCAGGTCCACCACCTATTGCCCAAGTTCCACGGAATAAGGATTGGCGTTTTTGAGGCATCTTTTCTATGATTTTATGATTTAGATTCAATCGATACCATTGAGCCCATATTGAATTGTAACAATTAAACACAGCACAACGCGGATTGTCAGGATTCGTCCAGTCGTTAGTGGCATGTATAAGACTCTCTGTGAAGACAATTGCAGACCCTGGTGGACAACTATAGTCCTCCATCATATCGCGTATGTTGTCTTCCCAGGGGGATTCACTGATATTCGGACGATTTGGGTCAGGACCTCCATAGTTGAAATGTGCCTTATGAGAACCCGTTAGGAAAGTTGTTCCACCTTGTCCTGTCTTCACCTCTTCAAGTTCCCAAACCACACGGGTGAGACCTGCAAATATCTTTCCACCGGCAACTTGATACCGCATTGCATTTGCTTGTTGTGGTGGACGCACGACATGTGGCACCGTCGTGCCTTTACCATAAGACCTGCTCCATCCAGGTTCTCTCACCGTAGTAAAAGAATTCTCACATCGAAAGCCGTAGCAATCATCAAAAATAAAACGTTCATCCGCAACGATTTCGTTTAGAATGCCAACAACTGTAGGATGATCAAGTAAATTTTGAAGTGTGCCTTGATAACTATGTGTTGCGCCAGCATACACTTCCGCTTTCATCGTTTCTATTTCCGATTCTGATAAGACCGATGGCAATAAAATCCAACCGCGAAGATCAAAGAAAAACTTTTGTTCCGGTGTCATCAACTTCTCATCGGGAGCCAACGGCATAGGTTCATGAGAATGTCGTACTTCTTGCATAAATGTCATATCCTCCACAGTCAAAATAACCCATATTACAACGCCTGTTTCAATCCAGGTAAGAAATAATCCTTAACAACGACCTCCCAACTCATACGGGAAGCAATTTCATAACCTTCCTTAATCATCTCCTCAACATCGCGCGGTTTACGTGGCAAACGTCCAAGTAATTTTGCTGCAATGTCTCTACTATTCTCAACTTCAATCTGTGTTCTTTCCGCCAAACCAATGTTCACGACATCATTTAATGACTTTGGCACAGAATTAAGTTTCGTATAATCTGCTATAACGACATTAGGCACTTCACGATTATCGGTTGCTCGTTGAATGAATCCACAGCACCCGCACACATTGCTTACAACACAAATTGCCCCGAAACTAAGGGGTTCCACCTGGGCAATTCCAAATGGCTCATAGATTGACTGTCCAAATTCTGCATCACTTCCTCTACGTATATCCATAAACTCCATCTCAGTAGGCATGCGAGTCCCACATGCAGCTTGACTCCAACCGAACTGATTTACAAAAACAATCTTTATCGCCTTTGACTGTAGGTTGAAGGCAGAAACGCCATTATTCAATTCAATTTCTCCACCAACCAGATCAGGATATCCAATTTTGTGATGGACGGGCCAACCGTATTCGCGCTCCATTTCATGTATATTTTCGTGGGAACGACCTGTTGCTATTTCTGTGGATAGGATAAACAGGACAGCAGTTTTGTCATTAGATGCGAGAAGGGAATCTAAATGAGTAAGTACTTGCAGATCACGCCACAATCCTTTACTTTTGACGAGACGTGTCACATGAGTGAATATATAATCGGGTCGGTAGTCAAGCAGTGTTCTGGCATACTTTTGGAGGCGTGATTTTGATTCTAATTTTTCTTCCAAACTTAATTCAAATGCGGGAATACCGTTATAGACGAGGTTAATTGGGAATGATTCAAAAGGTTGTGCTAAAAAGCGGAGTTCATCAACGACAAGGTCACCTACAGCAAAGATGGTATCACATAGGTGCGCTTTGTCAATCAATGCATGTTTAAAATACCAGAATTGGTCACCAAATACATCTTGGACTAACTTGCCTTGTGTTTTTGCTTTCTCTAATGCGTTGTAAAAACGCACATCGTGTCCCGGATGTCCCTCTACAATGAGTCGTATCGTTGCCACTTCGTGTGCGTAAAAAACGGTACGCATATTTGCTGAACCGCTGTCAATTTTACGTTCAATCTGCGTTTTAAGCGCAAGTGGCATACCCATAAACTCATGTGAGATAATATAAACAGGAGCACTTGTCTCTTCACCGATCAGCACCTGCAATGCACTATATGCTGGCTCCGCAAGACGCACATATTCCTCATATTCCCATTCGCTTTCATAACGAGTTGAATCAATACCGAAATGCTCGTATAGTTGCCACTTGAATTGACTTGTCAGGTCTTCATTGCTGTTTGAGACATTGATTAAGAGGACGTCAGTGATTGTGGTAACTTGCTGGTCTTTGTTCTCAAATCGACGTTGTCCATAAATAAGTTCAACATGATGTGTCTTTTCAATTTTACTCAGTGCATCTGCATAAGGTGTTTTATAAATACCTTCGGCAGCCTGATACATAACTGTATCCAGAGCATTGAGATCGGCACCGTTGAAAAGCGGACCGACAAGAAACGTACGTTCAATCGCTTCGTTATAGGTGCGGGTTGTTAGTAATCCTTCCAATACTGCTCCGATTCCACCCATTTTTTGGATGGCTTCGTGCGTGACATGGACAACAATACTCAAGATATCACCTCGTCTTTAGAATAAGGTTAGAATGACATAAAATAACATGTAAAGAAGGAAAATGTCAAGGTATTTTTAGAATGTTTATAGACATAATTTCTTGACACAACGTAGGAATGAAAGTATAATTCTTTGTATTACAA
>VYFM01000485.1 GCA_009842375.1 Candidatus Poribacteria bacterium
AACACAAAAACCGAAAAAACTAAATCAAGATTAAGTTATATCGTAGGGGCGAGGTCAACTCGCCCGCAGGCTCACATAAAGTCTGGTAGGTCGGATCGAACAACACGACCTCCGACATGGACACTAAAGAGAGGCGAAAGATGTATAATTCTTATTTCAACCTGTTTTCGCTTTATAGCAGCCCCAACGAACGACAGATATATCGTAGCACTTTCAGTGTTTTCCGCGTATTCAGTGCATTCAGTGATTCAGACAGTTCAAACAATACAGGCAAAAAAGAGGAAAATAAAAAAATCAAAAATCGCGTCACTTTCCTTACCCAGACTGGATGCAAAACGTCACTGTGACGTTTTGCGCGTCACATTTTCAGGAGGCAAAAATTACAATTCATGAGGTGACACCAATTCTAATTATTGTCCCATTATTCATTGCGTCTCGGACATTCCGTAGGGGCGAGGTCGCCTTCGCCCGCTCTTTCGCCAGAACCACGGAAAACACTGAAAATACCTCTTACTTCAGCGTCATCCGCGCCTTCCGCGATTCTGACAATAACCTCGTAGGGACGAGGTTGCCTCGCCCGCTCTTCTGTCTGAATCGCGGAAGGCACAGAACACACTGAAAGAATGGATCTTTTCCGCGTCATCCGCGTTTTCAGTGGGTTCCGTGATTCAGACAAAAAGACGGGCGGGGAAACCCTGCCCCTACGCAACAGTGTCAAAAATTTTACACACTCTCGCAGAAGTATAATCTTGAATAATAATCCATGATATGATACGCTAACTAAGTCAATCTAAATCCTTATTTATGACTTACACATGAGGTAATCCTTGAACTACAAACAAAAAGCACTGATATGTATCCCAATTTTCATAGTGATATGTTTTGTTCTAATGGGGTTATTCCCAAATATCCTATCGGATGACGGGGAAATAGTATGGTGGCTTAGCGTCCTACCACCTTTGATAGCAATTACGTTAGCAATAATAACAACCCGTCTATTTCTAAGTCTTGGTGTCGCTGTAGGATCAGGTCTACTACTCTCCTGGATTCACCCTGTATTGGATAAACAAGACATAACATTGAAATCATTAGGATTGGAAGTGGTTTGGTTTGTGCGTGCTGTAACAGTTGGTAATGACGGTATAGACCTATTTAACTTCTGGGTTATCATGTTTGTTTTATTCATGATGTCTATGATCTCTGTCGTGATAGCATCCGGAGGAATTGCAAGTGTCATAACAATCTTATCCCACCTTGCAAAAGGACCGCGCACCACACAAGTCATTACTGCTGTGATGGGGACAATTATCTTCATCGGCGACTATAGCAACGCAATGCTCGTTGGTCCTACTATGCGACCTATCACAGATAAATATAAAGTGAGTCGTGAAAAATTAGCATATATTGTAGATTCAACAAGCGCACCTATTGCAGGACTCGCATTTGTTAGCACATGGATCGGTTACGAGGTGGGATTATTTAATGCTGTTGCAGAGAATATCGGCTTAAATAGCGATGGATATTCAATGTTTTTTGATGCATTACCGTTTCGCTTTTACTGTATATTAACAATCATTTTCGTTCTCATAAACACAGTCAGTGGACGCGATTACGGAATGATGCGAAGTGCGCAAAACCGTGCTCGAGATACCGGAAATGTATCCGATCCTGATGCGAAAGTCATGGGAGGAATTACATCTGACACAAACACCCTTAACACCAACTCGCAGATACTTTCTGCTGTCATTCCTCTTACACTCCTGTTTACCATGATATTAGGGGGTTTATGGATTGATGGAAATGGAAGTGGATCCGTTTTTTCTTTGACTTCCTGGAGAAACGCTCTTTCTGAAGCTAACAATGTAAAGGTCCTCGCTTCTTCTGCTATAACTTCATTTGTTGCTGCAATCCTATGTGGGTTAGTATTTTCTAAAATGTCATTTCCACAAATCAGCAAAGCAGTCAAAGAAGGACTTTCAGGAACACTCTTACCAATAGCCATTATCTTATGTGCGTGGGGGATAAAAGCAAGTTGCGATAGATTGTCAACAGGAGATTATATCGCATCACTTCTTAGTGATGTTGTTTCACCGCTATGGTTTCCAGCATTGGTTTTTGTAGTCGCATCACTTACATCATTCGCAACAGGTACCAGTTGGGGTACAATGGCGATTCTCATCCCAACAGCAATCCCAGTCGCTTATGTCCTTGACGGTAATATGTACGGCATCACTACGATTATCTGTTTAGGTGCAGTATTAGATGGTGCTATTTTTGGAGACCACTGCTCGCCAATATCTGACACGACCATACTAAGTGCGATTGTAAGTAGTTGTGATCCAATGCATCATGTCCGAACACAAATGCCTTACGCACTTACCGTCGCAGTAATTGCATTGATGTGTGGTTATCTTCCAGCAGCTCTCGGTCTACCATCAGGGATTGGAATTCTTATCGGAACAGGAGGGATAATACTACTGTATGTAGGCTTATCGCGACTACAATCAGATTAATTGGAAAATTGCGAAAAAGGTAATTCCGTTTAGTAGGTTTGACCGAGCAAAGTGGGGTACAACATAGTTGGTTACTAAAGTACCAGCGTGTGGAAGGTATGTAGCAGCATAAGTTGAACTATGTATTTCTGTTTGGAAACCGCAAAATACGCTTTGCATTTCCACCCATAATATCCGCTAACTCTGACTCAGACAAATGTGGCAACAATTCTTCAATCACTGATGTAAGTTCGCCGTAGCCCGGTTTCTCTAAAATCCATGGAAAATCTGTTGCCCACATCAATCGCTTGACACCAAAATCGTTTAGCAAATTGTGATGCCATCCTGCTAAATCTTTGTATGGGTAATCTTGTTTACTGAATGCATACTGTCCAGACAGATGAACCGATACGTTCTCATAACGCGCCAATCTGTAGGTTGTATGCATATTGAGATTATATCCTGACACCTGAATCTGTGGTCGACCAAGTTCGTCTAAACTGAACTTACCTTTACCCGGTGTCATACCGAGATGATTGAGAACAACACGCACTTGTGGAAATTCCTGAATGAGATATGGGAGAAGGTGTGCATCAATCGAACGTGGATATAACCACAACACATAATCTTTTTCTGCTGCACACTTCCAGATGTGGTATGCTCGGATATCTTGCACATCTTTTGTTTCAAAAATATCTCTCGGTCCGCCAAGTTCAAACAGTCTAAACCCGATTATTCCTGAACCTTCTGCTAATGCTGACATGTGATCTGCAGGATTTGGATGATTGATCGGAACAACACCTATACCGAGAAACCTGTCTGGATAACTGTTCAGACAGTGTAGCAGATAACTGTGATGGTCTATACTTGTTCCTCCGATCTGAACAAGGACTGCTTGGTCAATTTGATTCTCTTCCATTACATCTAATAGTTTTTCAGCAGGTTCCTCTCGTTCAGCAGGACATATTGGCGTAACTTCGCGTGGGAATTCAGGTGTTACTTTAGTAAACACATGCAGATGTGCATCAATTCTTGGCATAATTCCGTCCTATGATGTTAAATCAGGTAAACTAAATAGTCTACGACGTTCAGGTGTTTGACAATGACCAGAAATTGCAGCGAATTGTTCTGGTCCAATGCGTCCCGGAGTGCGTTTCTCATAAATCAAGATTATCGATTTTCGTGGTTCATTTGTAGCATTATCCATAGATGCATGCCAACCACATGAATTGAACATGATCGCAGTCCCTGCTTTACCCGGGAACGTCTTATGACCCGGCATACTCTCTTGGAATAGTGGACGTTTGTAAGGACCAGAGTCTGGTTTATGACTGCCAGGAACAAAACCGAATTCACCACCATTAGCGGGTACGTCTCCCACATAGATTTGCACTTTTATGTGAAGCGGATTGTCCTTGCCAACATCAGGATGCCAACCTGTATAGCTAACAGGGAACGGAGCAACTGTTCTGACTTGTGGTCCTAATAGAATCACATCGTCTTCAGTAAATTCCATCAAGGCACCGTAATAACTCGGATGATCGATGATGTCTATGAAAATTGTGTCTTTTTCAAGAGGATTTGGTATGTCATAAAACGTAGCTGCAGCCTCGCCTGCTTCTACTCTATCTAACCATTCATCCTTACATTCAGCAGCCCAATAATCAAATGCTGACTGCAACCGTTTCAACTGATCACCCTGAATGGCATCTTCAAAAACGAGATAACCTTCTTCTTCCCACTGCTTTTTCTCTTCCGGAGTTGGTCGTATCATTATTTCACCTTCCCTCTTCCAGCAATTTGCCATTTAGTTTCAACTGTATTTATCCGAACTCCCACCAGTTCATCGTGTAAGTTACTTGTCATCCCTTGATGTAGTGGTATAACGGATAGCCTTTCACCTACCCTGAACTTATGAGAACACCCACTAACATCTACATGTCCATGTTCAACAGACATACCGTATATTTTAGCATCAGGATGTTCAATGATATGTCCATAGGGCGTAGGCGGGTAACTGGCAAAGGTCTTCTGTCCGCCATCAATGATTATCCTGTCTGAAGACGGGGTGCTTACAACTGTTACAAGAACTCTAAGCACACATCGTTCAGGAGATAACATCTCTGAATTTCCTACACGCGTCATCTCTTCATATACATAAGAACCACTACGCGTCTCAGTGCATCCTATTTCCTTTGAAGCAATTTCTGATCCTGTCCCACCACCACTGATAACATTCACAGGAATACCGTCCTTCCTCAACAGATTAACAGTTTCAGTAATGAAAGGTTTTGCGTTTACATTGCTTGGGTAAGTCATCACGCCTTGAAAATCAAGTCCAGGCATTTTCACTGCCTTTTGCGCAAGATGGTGTGCAGCCAGTGGCGACCCGACTCCACATCGTCTGCTTCCTGTATCCAGTTCCACTATAACAGGGATAACACATCCATCTGCAGTCGCTTGTTGAGAGATACCTGATGCTGTTTCCTCAGAATCAAGTGCAACTATTACCTTTGCCCGTTTAACCAAATCTGTTAACCGTTGTAGCTTAGGTTTCCCGACGATATTATATGGTATAAGAATGTCGTCTATTTCTGCATCAACCATCACTTCTGCTTCACCTAACTTTTGACACGTTATCCCTTTAGAACCAGTTTCAACTTGTAATTTGGCAATCTCTGGTACTTTATGAGTTTTGGTATGAACACGTAGCGGAATACCAATCTCACTACAATGTTTTGCCATATTACTAATATTTTTCTCAAGAACATCTAAGTCTGCAAGTAATGCAGGAGTGTCAAGATCGTTGATATGCATAGAAATACCTTCAAATAGATTCTATTTTAGTTTACCTTCAGGTCGCTTTTGTGTCAAGTATTATGATGTGAATTTCAGGGTATATAGTTTTAGGTTTTTGGCGTATTCTGAACCAAGATTTTCAGGATTTGTAGATTTCCAGGATTAGGAGTTGTTGTATTTATTCCGTTTCAAAAGGATGGAGGGCTACCTTTTGCAACGAAGCATTGGAATATCAGACTCATAATCCTGAGAATCCTGGTTCAGACAATAGAAACACTTTATTCAACACATGCCACAACAACACGTTCTATTTCAGCATAGTCTTTTATGAATTGAATATCCTTATACACGGATTGTTCATCAAGTAATTCTCTAACCGGATCTGCCTGTGTGTCGCCAATTTCGATGACAAGTGTACCTTCAGGACAGAGGTAATTTGGTGCTTCTGCAATCAGTGAACGGATGATTGATAAACCATCTTCACCAGCGAAGAGTGCAATATGGGGTTCATAGTCTCTGATGTCAGAACATAATGTGTCATGTTCACAGGTTTTTACATAGGGAGGGTTGGATACGATCCAGTTAAAACTCGAGGCATCCAATAATTCAATAGGTTCAAAGAGATCACCCTGAAGCAAGGTAATTTGTTCAGTGCACTCATGGACATCCGTATTCTTTTCGGCAACTGTTAATGCATCAGATGATATGTCTGTTGCAATGATTTCCCACGCCGGTCTGTTGACTGAAAGTGCCGTTGCTATCACTCCACTACCCGTCCCTATTTCTAATATACGTTGATCTCCATCACTATTAGCATTTAGAATAGTTTCCACAATGAATTCCGTTTCAGGACGCGGGATTAGTACACGTTCATCTACATAGAAATCTAGTGACATGAACTCTTTACGGTTGGTTAGATAACTTATTGGCGTTCTCGCTATCCGTTTCTTAATCAGTTCACGTAACATCGTCAAATCATTTTGAAAGACTGGCATATCAAAATGTAGGTAAAGTTGTAAACGGCTTTTATCAAGTAGATGTCCGAGTAATACTTCAGCATCTAATCTTGGGTTGGGAATGTTGTGTTTTTCAAAATAACCTGTTGTCCACTCAAGGAGTTCAAGCACGTGCCAGATTTTGGTAGCCATATTCTAAATGTTTATCGTGAACTCCACAAGTGAGATAACTATATATGGAAGGTGTAAACTTGGATGGATCTATAGAAATGAAAAACACCGAACTTATATCCATTCATTTTGATTTTAGAGAATATGAGTCTATGTTTTTAGGTTACTTCGTTCTTTAACTTTTCTGCTTGGTCTGCGGTTGTTAACCTTTCAATAAACGAGTCTAAATCTCCATCTAATACAGAATCTAACTGATGAGAAGTATATTTAATTCGGTGATCGGTCACACGGGATTGTGGAAAGTTATATGTACGTATTTTTTCGCTCCTGTCGCCACTACCGACCATTGATCGACGGGTTTCTGCTCGCTCACTGTCCAATTCAGCTTGTTTCAGTTCATGAAGCCGTGCACGGAGGATCTTCATCGCCTTAGATCGGTTTTTGTGTTGCGACTTTTCGTCTTGTTGGGTTACAACAAGACCTGTTGGAAGATGTGTAATACGTATCGCAGAATCCGTTGTATTAACACTCTGTCCACCTGGTCCAGAAGATCGGTAGGTATCTATCCTTAGTTCTGTAGCTTCATCAATCTGCAAATCAACTTCTTCTGCTTCAGGAAGGACTGCAACTGTAACTGCAGAAGTATGAATACGTCCACTCGTTTCGGTTGTTGGAATACGTTGGACGCGATGAATACCACCTTCATATTTTAGAAGACTATATGCTGACTTACCTTCAATAGAAAAGATTGCCTCTTTAAAGCCTTTTAAACCAGTTGCATTTGCACTGAACATTTCAACTTTCCAATTATGTCTCTCAGCGAACCGTGTATACATACGGAAGATCTCGGCAGCAAATAAACTTGCTTCCTCTCCACCTGTTCCAGCACGTATTTCAATTATGACGTTTTTCTCATCGTTAGGGTCTTTTGGAACAAGCAGCATCTTAAGCGATTCAATTAGATCTTCTTGTTGATTGTTGAGTTCATTTAACTCTTCTTGTGCTAACTCCAACATATCGCTATCAGTTTCTTCATCCAGCAGTGCTTGTGTCTCCTCTATAGCGGATTCTAACTGTTGATAATCCTTATATGCTGACACTATTGGTGATAGTTCCGCGTGGAGTTTTGATAGTTCCTGCAGACGTTGCGGGTTAGAAATTTGTGCAGGATCACTCAATGATTTTTCAACATCAATAAATTTATTTTGTATGTCTTTGAGTTTCTCTAACATATCATTTCACTTCGCAGAATGAATTTATATACACAAGATTATTGTAGTAAATAACTAAGGTTTTGTATCAACCGAGTTATAAATGTACTCTCAGTATAATTATGATTTATCTGTAATACCATAACGACGACGGAAACTTTCTACGCGCCCAGCAGTATCAATAAATCTTGTTTGTTGTCCAGTATAGAACGGATGACATTTTGCACAAACATCTACTCTCATCTCTGATTCAACTGTAACTGTT
>VYFM01000310.1 GCA_009842375.1 Candidatus Poribacteria bacterium
ACTGACTGCGGTATTCAAAGTGCAGTTGAATCCGGAGATATTCACCCAGAACGGTATCGTAGTTATGTAGTTTTAAAGACAGAAAATACAACTGATTTTTAAGGAGAAGTAGATGAAAACCCTTTCTTGTCATTTTTACCTTGTAATGGTATGCCTACTTACATTGTCTATTGTTGGTTGTGGTTCGGACGATGAAGACGTTGAACCAGACAATTACTCACCAAGAGTCGACGAATTTATTGTTCCAACTGAATACGGTCCAGGGGATGTTCTCGAATTTAGTGTGATCGCTTTTGACGAAGATGGTGACGCATTGAGTTATACATGGGAGGTGGATGCAGGCAAACTGAGTACAAACACAGGAACAAAAGTGGAATGGACGGCACCTGATGATGATATTGAATCCGTCAGAGTCACTGTCTATGTGGATGATGGTGTGAGTAAAACAACCAAACGAGTCAAGAGGATTTCCAATAAAGATTTCATTAAACCAGAACCACCAAAAGAGATCATTGATAATATACCGGACCCTCCCTTAGAACTTATTGTACCTGGGAAAGGAGCATTTGGCATTAGTTTAGGAGATCCGTTTAAAAAAGTTAAGGAAATACATGGTGATCCAGATAATCGACCCGATCTCGATGGACTTTTTACTTTCTGGAATCCGGATCTTGGATTCGCTGGTTTTATTGATAATGATGATAATGTTCTATTCCTATTTATAGATCGTCCAAATAAAGCAAAAACTGCTGGTAGGAATGGTGTTGGAACCAAAGTTGAGATGCTTGAAGATGAATTAGGGAAAGCAGACGAAATTGACAATGACGATTTCGGTGGAATAAGACATTGGTATTGGAAACAAGGTATTGAATTTACTATTAATGCGAACGAAAGAGTTGATAGTGTTGCCGTTTTCCTTCCAATTGATATTGGACAAGATGTGGAAATCAGACCCGAACAACCAATCAGAGAGGAAGCAAATAAAATAAAGCAACTAAGAGAAACATATTCAAAACATAATGAGAACTAATTGCTACTATCTCTCAAATTGTTACATTCAAGGTTTTAACCTATAGATGCTATTTTACTAAAGAATGGTTCATTATTCGTGTAATACAGGGGTGGAAGTAGTGGAGATAGACTAAAGGTCTACCTCCACATCAATCAGTATTTTACAGTTTCTCTCTGAGAGAATCCATTAACCCATCAGGCGGCTCAAAAGGCAGATCAATAATCTGATTAGTTATACCACTATAGTATATTCCTAATAGTAGATTAAACTCAGCCAGAGACTGCTTAAGGTGTGTCGGATGTTCATTCTTTTCATCATCAAGCCAATCAAAGGCTGCTTCGGTAAGGTTGCCTTGTGCTTGAATATCTTGTTCACCGTAGTTGAGTGGACCACCCTCGTATCCACCATCATGTGTGGAACGTTCCCAACTACTAAAACGCCAATGTACGAAGCCTTTTGTACCTACGACAAAAACACGTTTGTGTGTTACTGTTCCTCCAGTCTCAGATGCTAAAGTACCCATACCAGTACCAAAAGCGAGTGAGACATGTAGTCCGTTATCATATATCGCCTGTGCAGCTGCATGCATTGGTGAAGGTTGTGCAGAATCTAATTGTTCCTTACCCGATATTTGTCCTAACACACGGGTAGGACGAGAGTTATCAATATATGACGATACCAGCTGCAATACATGGGGTGCTTGGTCAACTGGTGTGCTTCTTGCACTTGCGTCAATAAACTTTATCTCTCCGATTTTACCATCTGCTACATCTTGTTTCAATTCAAGGTTCTTGGGATGGAAGTTTAATTGTGTATTTACTATAAACTTGGTCTTGGTCTCTTCTGCCAATCCAGCAATTTGCTTCCAGTCTTCACTTTCAACAGCAATCGGTTTCTCAACAATCGCTGCTGGCACACCGTGGTCAGATGCTTGCTTCATTAACGAATAACGGATACGAGTATTTGTACCGCGCAATACTGGTGCTGTTACAATATGCAGAAGATCGGGTTTCTCTTTTTCAAGCATTTCATCAAAATCTGTATAACGCGATGAGACATCAAAGTCATCGCCGAACTTATTAAGTAGATCTTCGTTCATATCACAGATCGCACCAATCTTACCACCCTTAACGAATCTATATGCGCTGGCATGTGCACGTGCACGACCACCGCAACCTAAAAATGCACTTTTATACATGGTATTCCTCCTTAATCTTAGTTAAACCTGAAACACTAAACATAATAATTAGCGGTAGTCGCGAACAATTCGCTGCTACCGCTAATGTTATCATTTGGAAACTAACTACAAATTACAACTTCTCTCTAAGTGAATCCATTAAACCGTCTGGTGGTTCAAATGGAAGATCAATAATCTTATTAGTTATCCCACTGTAATAAATGCCTAATAGCAGATTAAATTCAGCGAGAGATTGCTTGAGATGGGTCGGATGTTCATTTTTCTCATCATCAAGCCATGCAAAGGCAGCTTCTGTCAGGTTGCCTTGTGCCTCAATATCTTGTTCACCATAGTTGAGTGGTCCACCCTCGTAGCCTTTCGCACGTGTTGCACGTTCCCAACTACTAAAACGCCAGTGCACAAATCCTTCTGTTCCAACGACAAATACCCGTTTGTGGCAGTGTACGCCTTGGTTATCAGATGCCATGGTACCAACCCCTGTCCCAAATGCGACAGATACGTGAAGTCCGTTTTCATATAATACGTGTCCAGCTGCATGCATCGGAGATGGTTGTGCAGAATCTAACTGTTCTTTACCAGATATCTGACCTAAAACACGGGTGGGACGAGAATTATCGATGTAAGACGAAACTAATTGTAAAACATGTGGTGCTTGATCCACAGGTGTACTTCTGGCACTTGCATCAATAAACTTTATATCTCCAATTCTGCCTTCTGCTACATCTTGCTTTAATTCAAGGTTCTTTGGATGGAAGTTTAGCTGCGTATTGACTATAAACTTCGTATCTGTTTCATCTGCTAAACCAGCAATCTGCTTCCAATCTTCACTTTCAACAGCAATCGGTTTTTCTATAATCGCTGCTGGCACACCATGGTCAGATGCTTGCTTCATCAACGGATAACGGATTCGTTGATTAGTACCCCGCAATACAGGTGCAGTGACAATGTGAAGAAGGTCTGGTTTCTCTTTTTCAAGCATCTCGTCTAAATCTGTATAACGAGAAGGGACATCAAAATCATCACCGAATCGATTAAGCTGTTCTTCATTCATGTCGCATATTGCAGCAATTTTGCCGCTTTTGACAAACCGATATGCGCTGGCATGTGCACGTGCACGACCACCACACCCTAAGAATGCGCTCTTATACATACAAATATCTCCTATAAATTTTCCCTGAGAGAGTCCATCAATCCGTCCGGTGGATCAAATGGAAGATCAATAATTTTGTTGGTAATTCCACTATGGTAGATTCCTAATAGCAGATTAAACTCAGCCAGAGATTGCTTAAGATGGGTCGGATGTTCATTTTTCTCATCATCAAGCCATGCAAAAGCAGCTTCTGTAAGGTTGCCTTGTGCTTCAACATCCTGCTCGCCATAATTGAGTGGACCGCCTTCGTAGCCACCTGCGCGTGTAGCGCGTTCCCAACTACTAAAACGCCAATGGACGAATCCTTCTGTTCCAACGACAAATACACGCTTGTGACAATAAATACCTTGATCATCTGATGCCATTGTACCTACACCCTGACCAAATGCAACAGATACGTGAAGTCCATTTTCATACATCACGTGTGCAGCCGCATGCATCGGAGATGGTTGTGCAGATTCCAAATGATCCCTTCCAGATATTTGACCTAACACACGAACAGGACGAGAATTGTCAATATAGGATGATACTAACTGAAGGACATGTGGTCCTTGATCTACAGGTGTACTTCTTGCACTTGCATCAATAAACTTTAACTCTCCAATCTTACCATCAGCAACGTCCCGCTTCAATTCAAGATTCTTTGGATGGAAGTTGAGTTGTGTATTGACAATAAACTTGGTGTTAGTTTCCTCTGCTAAACCCGCGATCTGTTTCCATTCCTTACTATCAACAGTAATAGGTTTCTCTATTATTGCAGCGGGTACGCCATGGTCAGATGCTTGCTTCATCAGTGAATACCGAATCCTTTCGTTAGAACCACGCAATACCGGTGCGGTAACGATATGTAAAAGATCCGGTTTCTCTTTTTCAAGCATTTCATCCAAATCGGTGTAACGAGAGGAAATTTCGAATCTCTCACCGAAGTTGTTTAGACGTTCTTCATCCATATCGCAAATTGCAGCGAGCTTTCCACCTTTAACAAAGCGATAGGCACTTGCGTGACCGCCTGCGCGTCCACCACAACCTAACATCGCACTTTTATACATATATTTCTCCTATAAATTTTGTTTTAAGGAATCTATTAATCCATCTGGAGGGTCAAACGGAAGATCAATAATCTCGTTCGTAATACCACTTTGATAAATACCTAAAATTAGATTAAACTCAGCCAGAGACTGTTTTAAATGCGTCGGATGTGTCTTTGTTTCATCATCAAGCCAATCATAAACTGCTTCAGTTAGATTGCCTTGTGCTTGAACATCCTGATCGCCATAGTTGAGTCCTCCACCTTCGTAGCCACCAGTTCGTGTTGCACGTTCCCAACTACTAAAACGCCAATGAATGAAACCTTCTGTTCCAACGACAAATACGCGTTTATGGCGAAATCTGGCTGGAGCATTAGATGCCTTAGCTCCCATACCCTGACCAAATGCCACTGAAGCATGAAGTCCATTTTCATATATAACATGCGCAGCTGCATCCATCGGTGAAGGTTCAGCAGAATCCAAATTCTGATTACCTGAGACTTGACCTAATACACGCACTGGACGAGAATTGTCAATATAGGAGGATACCAACTGGAGCACATGTGGTCCTTGGTTAACTGTTGTGCTTCTGGCACTTGCGTCGATAAATTTGATCTCACCGATTTTACCATCTGCTACATCTTGTTTCAATTCAATGTTTTTCGGATGGAAGTTGAGTTGTGTATTGACAATGAATTTCGTGTTTGTTTCTTCTGCTAATCCAGCAATCTGTTTCCAGTCATCACTATCAACGGCAATAGGTTTTTCAACTATCACCGCAGGAACACCGTGGTCAGATGCTTGCTTCATCAGCAGATAACGAATACGTTCATTTGAACCGCGCAATGTAGGAGCAGTTACAATGTGTAGGAGATCCGGTTTCTCCTTTTCAAGCATCTCGTCTAAATCTGTGTACCTTGTAGAGATATCAAATTTATCTCCAAAGTTGTTGAGGCGTTCATCGTTCATATCGCAGATTGCTGCGAGTTTTCCCCTTTTAACATAGCGATAGGCACTTGCATGGCCACGGGCGCGACCCCCGCACCCCAATATCGCACTTTTATACATTGAATTCTCCAATCTCAGGATATGTGAATGATGTTATTAGATTATCAGATAGGAATGATTTTGTCAAATATAAACTTTCTCTCCATTCATCGCACTGTCGTAAAGGGCATCCAGTATTTGCATGAAGATATGAGCGTTGGAAACGTCAACATCAGGGGCAACTTCACCAGCGATTGCCATGGCGAAATGGTTGAGTTCGTAGTAAAATACTGGCACATTTTCTGGCAGTTCTCCATGGTCAATTTCAGACGGTTCTTCAATAGTTTCTCTGACGAATTCTCCATCCTTGAAACGAGATATTCCTCCGTTTGTTATTGCACCTGTCGTACCGTAAAGTTCCACAACACTACCAGAATCGGAATGACTCATTCGTGAGCAGTCAATCTGGACTGTTTTTCCACCCTCACATCCAAGGAGACCTGTGAAATAGTCTTCAGCAGCACCTTCTGGTCCATCGTATTGTGGATAAAGCACGTGCTTTGATGCAAATGCCCACTCAGGTTTAGGACATCCCATCCACCACCAAGTAAGGTTAAGTTCATGTGAATAGTGTTGTCCCAATGAACCACCTTTCTGTCCATAGACATGCAACCAACGACTGTTTTCATCCAAGGTTGGAATAAAGTTATATTTGCCGAATACCCGTGCATGAAAAGGTTCGCCAATTGCTCCGTTTTGGATTGCATTTCGGATTTGACGGTTATTAGGAAAGTGACGCATAAAATAACAAAACTGAATTGTTTTCCCCGATTCTTGTGCTGCTGTCTCCATTTCTAATATCTCGTGAGCACGGATGGCATGCGGTTTTTGCACCAAAACGTGCTTTCCAGCATTAAGTGTATCTAATACTTGCTGTAGTCTACCATCTGGAGATGTTGCAAGGTAGACCGCTTCGACATTAGGATTCTCAAGTAGTTCTTGATAGTTCGCATAATGGTATGGAACAGCATTGTCCTCAGCTGCTTGCTTACGACGGGTTGTGTCGCGCTCAGCAATTGCTATAACCTTCATACGAGAAGTTGCATTGGCAGATTCAATAGCGCGGCAACCTGCCCAACCACACCCAACGACACCAAGTTGGATTATATTGTTTGTCATCTGACTCTCCGGTTTTCAACAACCATTGATAATTGAATTTACGGTTCAACAACTTTGTAATGTTCAACCTTTCCATTTCGGATTGTCTGTATTGCAAGGCTTTTGACAGGATGTCGATTTGCGTCATAATACGAAATGGATGTTGCTCCTTTATAGTCCTTGACTTCTGCAAATGCTTTACGAACTGCGGCAGGATCAAGCGAACCAGCAGTTTCTATTGCTCGTGCTAACAACCTCATCGCATCATACCCAGACGCAGCAATTCCATCTGGAGGACTGTCATACAATTCCATATATCCATGAACAAACTCTTGAACATCAGTGTCCTGAGTAGCAACAGAAAAATTGGTCGGATAATAACTACCATCCAATACCGTACTATCCTCTAAGACACCAAGAAATCGTTCCCTATCATCCCATGCACTACCACCGAGAAAGGTCGTGTTGATACCACGTTTACGGACTTCATTGATCAGCAACGGCACTTCTGGCTGATGTCCCGGACAGAAAATAACATCAGGAGTAGTATTTTGAATTTCCGACAGGAGGGTAGTGAAGGACATCTCACCTGGAGCATAAGAACCACTGTGAACGATTTCTCCATTTAGTTCTTTAAATGCTGCTTCAAACGCTTGGACGAGATCTGTTGAGTATGCATCTCCTTCCTCATAGATGGTTGCAGCAGTGTTAGCACCGAGTTCGTCAGGATTCATTGCAAAACTTGCCATAACTTTCCCTTGGAATGGGTTCGGCACCGTGATTAAAAAGACGTAATCTCCTACCTCTGGTACATTTGAACCACTGGAACCGGGAAGCATAAGTCGTTGTGCTTCCTGAGCAATCGGTCCTACTTCAATAGCCATAGAAGAACGAACTGGACCGAGAAGTGCAAAAACACTTTCCATATCTATCAACTCATTTGCAGCGTCAATACTTGCTTGTGCCGTTGGAGGCATATCAGCCAGGGGTTGATTATTTCTACTGATAAACTCTACTGGCATACCAAGTACCCCACCATTATCATTAATTTGAACACGTGCGGTTTCCGCACCTTGACTGAATGTCGTATAACTGTGTGAAGGTTGAATGATACCAATTTTCAACATAGGTTTCGTGGTATCAGATGGTATTACAGGATCAATCCTTTCACAACCTATAGTTGATAAACTTAGGACAATCAATAGGAAAACTATAGTCAAAGAATGTTGTTTCATATTCATATAGAGATGTATCCTTTCTTTGTAAAACACTTGATAAATATCTGACATTTTGGTAACCTTCAGACATATAATACCATTTCTAATTGATAAATCGTCATAATAAACTGTAGGTCGGAGT
>VYFM01000239.1 GCA_009842375.1 Candidatus Poribacteria bacterium
TTAAACCGACCTATTGGACTGTGTCGTAGCACAAACTTTCCAGTTTGTGCAGAGTATACGCAACCTAACAGGTTACGCTACAATTGTGTGCAAGTAATTATGGTGTCCACTATAAATAATCCCAAATCCAACAAAATCAACATGTTGCCACGCATTGGGATAACTATGGGTGATGCTGCTGGCATCGGTCCTGAAATTATCGTCAAAGCCCTCATACACAATTATGTCTACCAGATGTGTCATCCTATTGTCATCGGTAGTACAGCAATAATTCAGAACGCTCTTAATTCACTTGCCAAAAAAGTCACACTTTCTATAGATCAAGAGAACCTACCAATTATCTCACATTTCCATTTAACCAAGTACCATAAAGCAAAATACGGCAGGATCGATGTACTTGAAGCAAGTACGTTACAACCTGAAGAAATATCGTATGGTATTATCGATTCACGGTGTGGTACTGCCGCAGTCAAGGCAATTGAAACTGCGGTAAAACTTGCACTGGACGGTACGATTGACGCAATTACAACTGCACCAATATGTAAGGCGGCTATTCAACGCGCGGGATCACCATTTCCTGGACACACTGAGATGCTTGCAGGTTTAACATATACTCCAAAAACTGTTATGATGCTCAAAACATGGGACTTACCTTCCGAAATCATATCCAGATTTAGTGGCAATTTAAAAAAAGAGAAGAAAAACACCTTTAATGCAACTAATATAGAGGGACATCTTACTGTCTCTTTTGTCACAAACCATATTCCGATTGCGGAAGTATCACAACAATTATCTGTGGATAGAATCAACGATGTCATTCGAATTACACATGACGCATTGGTCCAATTCGGTATTGAAAAACCGCGTTTAGTTGTTGCGGGATTAAACCCACACGCAGGGGAAGAGGGAATGTTCGGTAAAGAGGAACAAACCTATATAATACCAGCAATTCAGCAGGCAAACACAATAGGTTATCAAGTTGATGGACCTCTACCAGCAGATACACTTTACAAAAAGGCGATCCAAGGTGATTGGGATGCTGTAATCGCAATGTATCATGACCAAGGGAATATCCCAATTAAACTGATTGGTTTTGGGCATGTTGTGAATATCACATTGGGTTTGCCTATTATCCGCACAAGTGTTGACCACGGTACAGCGTTTGACATTGCTGGAAAAGGTATTGCGAACGAAAAAAGTCTTATCGCTGCATTAGCTGCAGCATCACAATTAGCGAGTTACTAAATCAATTATGAATAAACGTCTTCTATTGTCTGTGTTGTTATTATGTATATTAACCGGGATTCTATATGTTGAAGTGAATGAAGGTGGAATATGTAATCCACTGTCTGAAGGACATCAATCCCTTATCTTGAACAACAATTCACACACAACCGATAATCTTATAGAGATAGTAAAGACAGAACCTCATTATCTTATCCTACGTTTCCGTCTCCCCAAACTTGTTATACAAACACTACAAGAGAATTCACAAAAAACTATATCTTTACATTTTAATGGGGCATACTGGACATCTGAATTCGGTAAACCGAAACTTCCAATTTACTCCGTTCAACTTGGTCTTCCTTCGTCCAGCAGTGTTACCACAACAGTACTTCAAAAACAGAGTTCCTTCAAGAAAATAGACCTACCACTAATTACAAATAAAGCAACAGACCCTTTTTTCCCCGATGCACACGATAGAGAAGACATCACATCAGAATCCTCTATCTCTACATTGTATCCAGCAGATTTGGTAGAAGTGATACCTGTTGGGTATGTGCGTTCACAACGGATTGGTGTGCTCCACATCTGTCCGATACAGTACAATAACACAACTAAACAGATAAAGATCACAGAAAACATCACCTTTCGAATTGACTTTTTCGGTGCTTCGACAAAATCCGTGCCCACTATCATATCCCATACACTCGAGAGTCCCGCGTTTGAAGATCTGTTTAAGTCTATGTTGATTAACAACACGCAAGCATATCCGTGGCGGCACAGGTCAGATCGGATGCATCCCAGTTCGATACAAGGCGCACCTGCTGCAGCTGAGGCAACACGAAGACGTTTCAAAATTCGTATTGCACGGAGCGATATGTATCGAATCAGTTATGCAAACATAAAAACAGCGGGTGTAACACCTGAAGAGATAGATTTGGATAGCATTCTAATAGATTTGGATAGCACTCCTGTAGTAGAAAATAGTCGGAAACAGGGATATTATATCTTTGATCATAACCAAAATGATACCCTTAATCAGGGGGATATGATTGTCTTTTATGCCCGTGGTCTGAGTAATAAATTTACAGATACGAATATATACTGGTTCAGTTTTACTGAAAAAGGTGCAGCGACACAAGATATTGGTGATACACTTCGCATTGGCACACGTTCCGTTGAACCGATTTCAGATGGTATAAGTCCTCCAAGTGCTTTTAGAACGAGATTAAGGCTTGAGGAGAATATCCATTACGATGCCCTTGACGGTGATGATATCACTTCGGAGTTAGCTGACCACTATTTCTGGACTGGTCTGAGAGGTGATCGTTCTGATATTAGTAAGAAACCTTTTAGGGTTGAGTTGCCAAATGCAGTACCTCGGTTTGATATTGATCGCAATGCAATACTACGTGTAAGGCTTCAAGGTTCCTATAGAAAAAGTGCAGCACTGCATAAAGCCGCGATACATTTCAATGATAGTCAACTTGGTAATGTCGCAGAATGGAGACGGCAAGATGCTCCTATTGTAACACGTGTTATTCCACAGAATAAGATTCATCATAATTTTCAAAATGAGTTGGTGATTCAGGCATTGGATACCAATAACACCCCAATAGGTTCTTATGACTTCTATCTTGATTGGTACGAATTTGAATACTGGCGTGATTTTTATGCTAAATCAAACAGACTTGAATTCAGTTCCAATACAGATCCAATAGTTGAGGGTAAGACACACTTTAAAGTAGTCAATTTCTCTTCCGATGTTATTGATTTATATACATTGAATCACAGCAGCGGTATCACTGCAAAGTTGACTAATGGAAAAGTAACACCCAGTTTTAATACATACCAATTATTATTTGAGGACAATGTAATAGGTCGCAGCAGTTACTATGCAATTGCTAACAATGCCTACAGTACTATTGGAACGCTTATTGAGGTACCCCCCAGTAATTTAAGGAATCCTACAACACAAGCGGATTACATCGTTATTTCACATAAATCATTTTTAGAAAGCATAAAACCTTTGGTTGAGTTTCGTCGTGCACAAGGTTTGACAGTCAAAGTTGTGGATATAGACGAAATCTACAATGAATTTAGTTCAGGTCTTTTCAGTCCTTTTGCCATAAGACACTTTTTGCGTTATGCATATCATACATGGCAACCACCTGCACCTACCTATGTTTTACTCGTTGGAGATGCACATTATGACTATAAAAGAGTAACCGTAGAACACAACAGGACTTTTAATCTATATCCAAATTTTGTTCCAACTTATCATTCATGGGCACCCGAAAGTGGTGAAACTGCAATGGATCAAAGGTTTGTCAACGTGAGTGGAGACGATGCTCTTCCAGATATGTTCATCGGAAGGTTATCAGTTCAGACAGAAGATCAACTTGACGAAATGGTCAAGAAGATAATCGATTATGAACAGAATCCGAAGATTGGTCAGTGGCAAGGGACTCTTGTACAAGTCGCTGATGACGAATCAGATAACCCCTCTGATGATATTTTTGAGAAAACTCGGAACAAACTGATCAAAGATATTATACCTGTAGCATATAACACGAAACAGATTTATTTGCGACAAATCAGGCAACCTGATTTAACGCACCGCGCTATCTTAGATGCATTCGAGGCAGGCGCACTTGTCATTGAATATGCTGGGCACGGTGGGAATCAAACCTGGGCAGACGAAGGTATTTTTCGGATTACAGATGCAGAAAAATTACGAAACGACAACCTACCATTTGTGATAACAACCACTTGCTTAAACGGGGAATTTGACAAACCACAAGAATTCGAAAGGCATTGCTTGAGTGAACAACTATTGCATGGGAAATATGGTGCCATCGCTTCGCTTTCCGCGTCTCGGTTAACATACGCACAAGCAAACGCAGATTTCGATACAGACCTTTTTACTGCTATGTTTGTTCGAGAACCATTTGAAGCTAAGCAAGGGGTTGGCGAAATCGGAGCAACTCCTCCAAGTGTCGGCAAAATAGTAAACGATGCAAAAATCAGATACATTTCCCGTGTCGGTAATAGGAGATTTATTCCCGGTACAGAGCAATATGTGTTGTTAGGGGATCCGGCAACGCCACTGGCACTCCCTACCCTTGATATTAAAGTTAATTTGGAAGGATTTGCACTTAATTCTGACAGACAGATTGTTGCATTAAACGATGAGGTAGGTACTTACGACACAAACGGGTTATGGTGGAAAGCAGACAGGTTTAGCACAGAGAACTTTGTCGTCTCCGCTGTATTTCAGAACAATTTTGACTCATTATATGGGAATGAACTTACACGACGCACACTAAGAAAAATATGGCAAGGCGAATATGGTACAATTCGTATGGATATTCCACCAAGAGCTGTACCTGGCAGAGGTGTCGTGCAGATGTTTGCCCATGATGGCGAACGGGCAGCAATCGGTGGTGACCTATTCTGGGTCGATACTCCAATTATTGGAGATGTGCATGATGAATTAGATGCAAAAGAAACCCATACGCTCAATATTCAGGCTCTTATATATGATGACCAAGGTGGAAACAAAGGGATTCAATCTATTATAGTTCAATGGATTAATACAAGCGATTATGAGAACGTTCTTACACCAATGGTTAAGATTCAACCACCTCCTGGTACCGGCGAAATTCAACCTGGTGGACAGTGGTACGGAATTCAAACACCTATTCCCTTACCTAAGGTAGGACGTCAAATCCGTTATCGTATCATTGTTACAGATACCAGTGGATTAGAAATTGCGTATCCGTCTAAAACTGAACGAATCAAGGTCGATGTTCCAGAAGGACCAAATCTCTCCATAGAATCCGATGGTTCAAGTATCGCTCCCATTCGCTATGTTTATGATGAACAGGTAGATAAATACATTCTCATTGCTGAACTCATTAACAACGGAGGTAGGACAGTCAAAGCAGATGTTGATGTAGTTTTTACAGAAGGAAATCCAGATTTAGACTCTAACCTCGTAATTGACGAAGATGCTGTAGTCCTGGGTAAAATCACTCTACAACCCGATGATTGGCAAGAAGGCGATACAGTTTTACAACATGCAATTGTGAAGCTAAAATTAGATACAAGTCTGTCAACAGGTGTACATAAAATATATGTAACAGTTGATCCAGAGGTAAATACCGAAGATGAAGACATAAAAGGAAATATCGCAGAACCAGACGAGTATAATAACACGCTTTACATCACTATTGTAGTAAATGAATTTTTCTATGTGCCTTCAGAACCGTTCTCAGCATTTAGTCTTGATAGAGTCTTTGATTTTGATTTACCAACTGAGGCAGCAGTCATAGAAGGTGAACGGGTTCCACTGACGATATCATCAAGCAATCCGTTTGGCATAACGCAACCCTCTTTAGAATTTGCCACCATACCAAGAGTTGCTGCTCTCAGAAGAGGTTTACTCCGAACAGGTGATGAATATGCACAACAGTATGAAGTATCATTCCGCACAACAGATATCACATTGAAGAAACCCGCAACCCTTAAGTTGCGTTTTGACTATAGCAGTTTGGATGATATTGTAAGAGAAACTACACCTTGGCAAGTAGGCAGTAAGGATTACAGAGCAGCATTGATTGATGAAGCGGAAAAACTCAGCATATATACCTGGCAACCTACTTATGAAAAATGGAAACGACTACCGTCACAGGTCAGTTATATAAATGGAAACGGTAAACCACAACCTGATGATGAAGGTCCAATTTTTCAATTGGACAACTATATCACACCTACTCAAACAGACAACGCAAATATACAACCCCTACCTATTGAATCCATAAAGATTGACCCACAAAAGACACCTGCTGGTATCTGGGTTATCCTCTTTTTAGAGCCAACCCAATACGTAGTATATTTAAAGAGGAAGCATCATGTTGTATATGAAAAATTCGAAACGCTTGGAGAACTTGATTTTCCATTCCGGGAGGAAAATTACGGATTTGAATTTACTATTCCCAAAAAATGGGTAGTACCTCCTGAACTTAATGATGGAACCCCTATTGTCCCTTTTGAATTTGGTGATATTCTCATCTTTGAAACAGATTATAATGAGGGATTGTCTGTACTGAAAAGTACTCGAAATCAAAATGTCGGCAACGGCACTGCCACGGTCACAACAAGACTTGGTCCCAACAATGAATTCGCTATAGGAGATTGGTTCATCTTTTTTACTTCTCATCAAAGATATGAAATCCGCGATAAGACTGGAGCAAAGGTCTATTTACCAAACAATGCTGCTGGGGATGGAGATGTTAACAAAAGTCATTATCTGAGACATCTTGGTTTTGAGATACTTGTGACATCAAGTTCTGAACCTTTCCAGTTTGGAGATAAGATAAAATTCAGTACAGCACAAGTCGCTACAATCACCGCAGAAACGACTGAACTTAATCCGTTTACACTACTCAGTAGTGATGATGTATCCCCTCCTGCATTTAATTTATGGGTAGATGGAGTCCAACCTCAAAGTGGCAGCGTCATCGCACCCCGTCCACACATCTCTATGTTACTTGAAGATACTGATGGCGTGAACTTAGATACATTGATTATTCGTCGAGGGGACAACGGCAAACCACTTGAACCTATTTCTGATTACAAACTGCGGAATCCAAATGATGTCAATACTGTTCCGATTGATTACGAACCTATCTTATTTCCAGGAGAGTACGCTTTTGAAATTGAAGCAAGTGATTTTAATGGAAATGCTATTGGAGGCAAATTAGGAAAAATAGAAACCCGATTTGTTGTCATTGAAATGCCTGACATTACTTCTCCCGTTATTGAAATTCTCGTAAATGATGAAGTTCTAATTGGAGAAGATTCTGACACTAATTCGACTGGTACAAGTATCGATTTTGACAAAAACCGAATCACTGAACAACCACATTGTGAAATTCGGGTCACAGATGAAACAGCACTTGACAATTCTCTTCTCAAAATTACATTCAACAAAGTCTCTACAGATTCTGATATGAGCGACTCCACGCGACGTTATCGTGAATTCGATGAGGCAAAATGGGATTTTGATGAAAAGAATCCTGTTAACGCAAATTTCAACTTTTCTCCTGACCTTCCAAACGGAACGTATCGCTTACAAGTAACTGCTTCAGACACGAGCGAAAACACCACCGAACTTGAAACAATATTCACACTTGATGAGACTGTCAATCTCAGCGATGTCTTTAACGTCCCCAATCCTGTAGAAGATGGCAAAACCTTTTTTACATACAAATTAGTTCAACCCCCTGATAAAGTTACCATTAAAATATATACGGTGAGTGGTAGACTCATCAAAACCATCTCAAATGCAAGTGCGGAACGAGGTGACAATGAAACATATTGGGATGGAAGAGATGAAACAGGAATTCGCTGCGCCAATGGTGTATATCTATATCGTGTAATCGCTCAAACTCAGAATAGTTCTGTTGAAAAGATAGGAAAACTTGCAATCTTGCGTTGACGTGTATATTGCGTCACACTTCAGGTCGACTTAACCTACAGTCTATATTAACCCTTATGTTGTATTCCTACAACCCACCAATTTATTCGTTCAAAAATCATAAAATCTGTGAAAACAATCATTCACAATTAATCAGATTAAATCTCCAATTATGCTGTAC
>VYFM01000182.1 GCA_009842375.1 Candidatus Poribacteria bacterium
GCTATAACCGAATATAAACGTTTTATCTTCTTTCACCCAGATGATAGTCGTGTGGCGAAAACATATTACAAAATTGGACTTGCATATCGTGCCCAAGGGTTATGGCAAGAGGCAATTATTGCAATGCGAAATGCAATGTTCCATGCTACAAACGATGATGAAAAATCCGAATACCAGATAAACCTTGCTGTAACACTGATAGCATCAAAAAACTATGATCTCGCGCAATTGGAATTGATTAAAGTAATGTTGCGAGACCCAAATGTAGCATTAGACAAACGCATTCTATTCCTACGAGCGGTTGCGTATATATACCAGTTTCAATGGGAAGAGGCACGTGAAGTCTTACAAGAGTATACGGATGACGATAAACTTGACATACTTTTTAATAAAGCTACAAATCTCCCACAAAAGTCCACCACCACAGCAAAGGTGTTATCTACAATAATACCAGGAACAGGTCAGTTCTATACAGGAGACTGGCGTGGTGGATTAAATGCCTTTGTTCTGAATAGTTTGCTTGGATATGTAGCAGTTGATGCCGTTCTGGATCAACACTACGCAGATGCTGCATTTTGGATGTTCTTTATCTTCAACAGGTACTATCAAGGAAATTCTTATAGAGCGGAAAATGCAGTAAAGATATACAACAATAAAGTCTCTCAACGTGCAGCGAACGACATATTAGATAGACTTCAAGAGATTGTCGTACCCCCTTGAATGCGACATTACAATTCCTGCCTTTTTTGAAGAAAAAATACTACCCCCAGAATTACCATTCCAATAGTGAACGTCCAAATATGATGTGTAAAAGCAAGAAAAGCTGCGATCCCAAGCATAATTGTTTCATACCAACGCGTTTTTCTCATAAAGTAACCTATTGTCATTGTTGAAAAGAGAATAGTACCCACTAATGCCGTAGTGACAGACATGATATTTTGTAGATGTGTACCTGAAAACAGGATATGCGTGTATGCAAACAAAAGTGGCATGATGTATAACAGTTTGGCGAACTTAAAACATGCCCATCCAGTTTTCCACGGATCGGCGCGTGCAATGGCAGCACCCGCATAAGCACCTAATGCAACAGGTGGTGTGATGTTAGAATCTTGACTGAGCCAGAAGATTATAAGGTGTGATGCGATGATTGATATGCCCATCTCAGGACTTGTCAGAATAGGCACTGCCAGTTGTGAGGTAATCAAATAGGCAGCAGTTACTGGTATTCCCATTCCTAAAACAAGTGAAGCAGCAGCAAGGAGTAACACCGCAATTGCTCGATTACTACCAGCAACAGATAATACTAAATCCGGAAATTTCGTGCCTAAGTCTGTGAGGTTTATGACACCAATGATGATTCCGATAGTGCCAACTGCACCACCGATAGCGAGAGAGTTTTTAGCACCAGTGACCATCGCTTCCCATATTCGTATCGGTGTTAATCGTGTTTCACGACGAAAGTAACTGACAACAATCGTGACAAGAATTGAAAAGAAGGCAGCTTTGAAGGCGGAATAACCTGCCATGAGTGAAGCGATGAGGGTTATCAACGGAAGTAGGTAAAACCAACCTGATATAAGAAGCGTTGAGAATTTAGGTATTTCTTCTTTTGGAATCGGTTCGATTCCCTGTTTTTTTGCTTCAAAATGAACCATTACCCACACTGACAGAAAATAGAGAACAGCAGGGACGATTGATATGAGCGCGATTTTACTATAGGGTTCTCCTGTTCGTTCCGCAATTAAGAATGCCCCCGCCCCCATCACAGGTGGTAGAAATTGTCCACCAACTGAAGCAGATGCTTCAACAGCACCAGCAATGTGAGGGCGAAACCCGGTACGTTTCATCAAAGGAATCGTAAATGCCCCAGTGGTAACTGTGTTTGCAATTGCACTTCCGGCGACTGAACCGAAAAAGCCAGAGGTAACAACAGAAACCTTTGCAGCACCACCGATTGACCTTCCCGTTAGAGACATCGGTAGGTCAATAAAGAACTGTCCTACACCAGATTTTTCTAAGAACGCTCCAAAGAAAATAAAGAGTATGACATAGGTTGCCATCACGTTTGCCATGATACCGAATATGCCATCTTGATTAAAAAAGCAATGCTCAATAATCCGTCTAAACGAAAATCCGGGGTTTTGGATCACCTCAGGCATGACACGTCCGAATAGGGCGTACAGTATGCCGACACTTGCTATGATAGACAATCCCCATCCAACAGTACGACGACTCATCTCAAAACTAACGATGAGTCCGAATGCGCCCATTACAATATCTAAATTAGTATATGCTCCCGCTCTGTCTGCGATATTTGCATAATCTACTATCCAGTAGCCGATTGCACAGACACTTAGACCTGCTAATACTAAATCAAGGACAGACGGACGTGCGGTAGGTGAACCTTGACGGAATTTGTAGAGAAAGGCAATAAGAACGAAGGTGAATAGAAGATAAAGACCGAGATGATACTGTTCCGATGCTGTACCGAAACCTGCACTATAGACGTAGAAACCTACGAAAAAGACAGCACATATCTCAAAAATCCACTTTGAGATACCATTTAGATTAGCACGTTGTTTCGTAAATCCTGCAACATCTGTTGTTTCAGTTTGTTCCATAAAAGACTAAAAATCTGTGGTAACACCAAGCATAATGGAGGTTGTATGTATAGGCTCAAATTGTGGATTTCCATCATCTGTTTCAACGCGTCTGAATCGGTACTGATGCATAAAAATTGTTTGAATAGGTGGTACAACTACATAACTGATCTCCAAATTCAAAGCGGATTTTTCATCCAGATCAACCAGATCAGAGAAGAAACCTGTATCCCCATCTTCACCAATAATCCGTTATGTATAGAATGCCCGAAAACCCATTTGTGGCACTAACCCCGATGCATTAACACCTAAATAGATTTTAGATGTGATGTTATCGTACTGTTCATAAGCACCTAAGAGTTGAAGTTCTGGCAACGGTTGAATGATTAGTTGTGTGAAAAAACCGCGTCTTGTATCGTTATCCGTTTCATATCCCCAAAAAATTGGTATACCAGTTTCATAGGTATAGTCAAAAATAGAGGGTATGTAACCATTACTGAAAATACGATACTCAAATTTGAAAATCGCTTTGGTAGATGCCAAGCCGATACCAGTGCCGTTGCCCCAGGTGAGTTTTTCCTGTTGTGTGTCTCCAATATCTGATGGCAATCCCGATGTATCATCACCATCCATAGTTTCATGCGGGTTAACGGGTGGTGTCTGGACAGCATAATCATTATAAAGATCTATACGAAACGAACTTTGTTCAACTATAGGAAACCCAACATCCACACCCACAGCATCAAAGGAGTGCAAATCTCCATCAGGATAATTTGGGTCAATATCGGTGATATAGGTTGCCCCGAATTCCATTCGTGTCAGCAGGTTATTGTCTTCAAGTCGTTGGAATGGTCTGTAAAACCCACGTCCGCCAAATATTGTTGGCATTCCAAGGTCATTTACCATGGTTTCAACGCCATACTTGTTACCTGTTTTTCTAAGGTTTAGATGCAACCCGCGCCTATCATGATTTGAATATCCTGACATGATAGAACCGTGACCGATTGTTAGGTAGTCGAATTCACCAAGACGGAAGTAAAACGGATCATAGAGATCACCATAACTAATATACCGAATCAACCTTAGCCATGTGCTTGCACTGTCCCAAACTTCACCGTCTTCTGCAAGAAATTGATCTTCTGCATTTTCGGCATAAGGATTGTAAAGCAAAACAAAGTTAAACCCCAAACCAACTTTACCGATGGGAATCTCCGGTTGAAGTTGAATTCGAATATAGGCATCACCATTAATGAATGTTAAACCCCCTCCGTAAAACCCACTTGTAAGGAAATCTTTTTCTGTCATGGGGGTCAATGTATTCTGTGCGGATAGTGTTGGAACAAAGGTAACAATAAATGTGATTAACACAAAGACAGAAAGTAGTTTAAATGTGTTCATGCAGAGATAATTCTCCCGTCTTTCAGATGAATTATACGATCTGCGTTTTCTCTTAACCCTTCATGATGGGTTACAATAGCAATAGTAGTTTGATGTTCTTGTCGGAGTTCTTCAATTAGGTTCATTAAGTTGTCACTTTGGTGACTATCTAAATTTGCGGTCGGTTCGTCTGCGAAAATGATTTTTGGTCGATTGGCAAGTGCTCTGGTAAAAGAAACACGCTGCTTTTCGCCACCGGACAGTTGGGCTGGTCGATGATGTAGTCGTTCACTTAAACCAACTCGTGTCAATAGTTCTATCGCACGTTTTTCTGCCTCTGCTTCCTTTGTTTTTGCAATGTCCATGGCTACCATTACGTTTTCAAGTGCAGTAAGATATGGCAAAAGATGAAACATTTGAAAAACAAAACCGATTTTATCTCTACGTACCGAACTCAGGTCATGATTTATTGGATCGATCGTATCACCATCAATACGTAGTTCACCTGCATCTGGCGTTAATATACATCCGAGTAGGCTAATCAACGTAGTCTTTCCGCATCCGCTGTCTCCCACAATCATTACTAACTCACGTTCTTCAATGCGGATATCGACTGAATCGATGGCGGTTACAGCGGCATCACCGATTCCAAATTGTTTTGTTAAACCTATTCCTTCTATTATCGCTGCCATATTATTGCCCTTGAGAATGTATTTCTATTTATTTCCAATTAGTGCTACGTTTGCTGTTGGTATATCAATGTTTCTTATCGGAGTACTATCAATTTCCCCACGAAATGCAATCATCGGATCTACCTTGATCCCCTTACGTGCAGCGAGATAACCGCTTCCACAACATACAATCAAACTGATACACGCTACGATGACAGATTCAACCAAGTTAATCTTTACGAAGATAGGAGCCGCCGCCGCAAATATGTAAGACAAACAAAATCCTATGCCAACCCCGATAACTGAGATCAGTGCAACCTGTTTTAGTAACAGTGTCATCACATAGCTATTTGATGCTCCTATCGCTTTTAGCACACCAATTTCCTGTGTCTTTTCAAGCATCGTCACATAGGTTATCATTCCAACAAGTAAGCCAGCAACTAACCACAACATCACACGCAAGAATTGTACTGCTTTCATCGGTTGATCAACCCAATATTCCATAATATCTGAGAGGGTATGCTCCAAAGTACGCGCTTCAATGGCTCCAAATGCGTCTAAGTTTGCTGCTACTTCATCAGGAGTGTACTTGTTGTCTGCTTTTGCTACCATCATATTGACATAAGGGGTATTTTCCAACAAAACACGTTGTGCAGCACGGATATCCATAAAGAGTAACGGTGTATCCAAAACAAACATCAGACTTTTTGCTTTTCCAACAACTCTTACTTCGTCCTTACTAATAGTGATTTTCTCACCGATTTCAAGTCCCATCTTTTCATCAACAATCACCTCATAGGGGACATGATCTTCAGGACGATAATCCATATATTTGCGTGGTGTGAACATCCTACCCTCAACAACCTGTTTGGGACCACCAAGATTTCCTAAAGTATATCCTACGACCATTGCTTTCGTCGGTTTTCCATTCACTGTGGGACGCGCTTGTGCGAAGATCAAGGGAGAAGCAGAATTTTCCACCAATCCAGGAGACGAACCCAGAAATGCCATGAGTTCCTCTTCAAGCAATGAGAAACCGATGAAGGCACCACCAGAACCCTCAGCAGAAATCCAGATGTCTGCACCAGTGGAATTGACATATTGTTGTGCTTGGATACGCATACCGTTCATAATACCACCAAGTAGAAGTATCAGTGAAATCAACAGGGTAATACCAAGTGCCGTCAAGACACCCCTGGCTTGACGGTAGCGCATGTCCTTAAGGAAGAGATATTTCATTTTCCATTAACCTTACATGTGAGAGAGTCTCTCGTGCATTGTCTGCCGTTTACGTCTGTGTAGTTGGACGTGATCCATATAAAGATCATCATCTGTATGGGCACCCGTGTCACGTTCAAGAAATAAGGGAAATTCTGATGCAGGTGGTTTTGCATTATGATATGCATGCTTATAACTCCGCATAATGATACGTTGTTCACGGTTGAGTGTCTTTAACCATTCTGGAGAGGAATGGAATCGATCCGCAGGAGTAACCCAAGATGGACAATATGCCACAAAGATATTGTAACGGACGACATCGCTTTCATTGGGTTCCACACGGTGCCAGATGCTGGAATGCATCACTGTCATTGTGCCTTTACGCGGACAGACAACCATCTCCCCTGGAACGTTGTTGTGAGTATCATATCCATTCATATACTGTTGACGATGACTACCGGGTAGCACAACAAGGTTACCCATTTTCTCATGTGGAAGGTCTGTCAACCAATATCCTATTTTGATTTGCAATGGTAATTTCGGTGAAAATACGCCATAAGGAAGTGCACGTGCACCATCCGGATGCCAAATATTATATTGTTTGCCACCAGGTGGTCGCAGGAAGAACTGACTCTGATGCAATTTCAGGAGTTCACCGAAGAGATCATAAGCATAACCCACATGTCTTTCATGATCTATTAAGTCTGTAAAGACAGAATCCCGTTCAACGATATTCTCCATACCAAGATAGCTACCTGGTTTGAATTTTGGATTTTTTGAAGCAACATGATCTATTGCATCTTTATATACTCGAATATCTTCTTCGGAGATCGCATCTTCAATAAAAATGATTCCGTCTTCGTTAAAGGTCTTCCACTGTTCTACGGTAAATCCCGGTTGTGCGATGCGATATTTTTGTTCGGATTCCATTTAAACTCCCTTCGTTAAATTTATTAAATGTGCATAAGTTGGGCTGAACTTGCGAAATCCAACACCCAAAATAGATGTCTATTCAACCCAACCGGCAGGTTTAGTTTATCTCACTTTACAGACGCAATTTCTGTGCCAGTCTATATTGTGTAGTACTGATGGGTTCCTTTGTGATCCGCCCTGAGATTATTGCACAGAAAAGTACAGACTGATAGCAGTTTGCACGAAATAGGGCAGTGTTATTTGAGTATATATCTGTTGCATTGTTTATGGTAACTACATTGATTCAGTCTAACATATAACGATTATATCCGCAATGTATTTCACAGAACTGGCCAGAGCCATTCAATTGTCTGGCATTGTATTTATTGAAAGGTTCCAAACTCAATTCACACACGAATTGATGTCCCATGGATTTATCGCCCATACTCTATCTGCCTTGTAAAACTTTTGAGTCATTCCTGACTACATTAATCATAAATAAGCCGTTTACCCAGTGCTGATATAGGTTTATAGCATTATAGTCCAATCATCAAAATTGCGATTGACTCTGAAAGGCTCTGAAGTTTGACATTTTTGACACATTTTTATTTTTCATTTAGTGTCCATCCGTGATTTTGAAAACGTTGAATCGCGACAATTGAATGTCTCTGTGCTTCTGACCTAAAACTTGACAAAGAATTCATAATTCCGTAAAATCTGAAAAAACACATTGTGCATAACTGCAAATATTTTTGATCCAATTAACTCGTTAGAACAACCCTAAATAAGGAGTATATGGATATGTATTATGCTATGAAACCTAAGAAACACGCACGTATAGGAATGTTCCATCTGGAAGAAGCAGTATTAGATGTTTTGTTGGCAGCAAAAAATAAAGGTGAATGTATAGGTGTAGCAGAAATCAGTAAACGGAGTGGTATTTATCGTAGTTTAGAAAATGAGAACTCAGCATTAAACGATTCTATTGTTCGTGGTCTTCTTATAAAATTAATTTGTGAAGACCGAATAGAAGAGTGCAAGAAACCTAACAATCAGCGGGG
>VYFM01000131.1 GCA_009842375.1 Candidatus Poribacteria bacterium
GTTTGCTTCAGAGGTAATATCTCATAGTTCTTTATGGAGGCTTAGAGTATGATACAATTAGATACGCAAGAATCCGTCCAAGACATAAACCTTCCAGAAAATGTCACTATGACATTGGAAGATTTTCTTGAGAATGATGTTGAGGGATATGAATACATTAAAGGAGAATTAGTACCGATGCCTGCTGCATCATTTAGACATGGAGCAATAAGTGTAAGAATCATACGACATTTGGATCAGTATGTCTATAAAAATAAACTTGGTCAATTATTCACTGCAGAAACTTCATTTAAAGTTGGAGAACGTGTGTTAAAACCAGATGTTGCGTTTGTTGCTTCTGAACGTTTGGATGTAGACGAAGACAAAGGACTACCAATTCCACCTGATCTTGCAATTGAAGTGGTTTCACCATCAGATGTCTTATCACACGTTGTTGGTAAAGTACAGGCATATTTAGATGCAGGAACACGTTGTATCTGGGTTGTTGAACCTACGCTGGAAACTGTGACTGTATATAAATCTGAAACAGACATAAAGACGCTTACGCGGGACGATACACTTACTGGTGATGATATAGTTCCTGGATTCTCTTGTCAAGTTGAAAAACTATTTGAATAGAGATAAGAAATGGAAACACTAAATGGAATTCTCGAACGCATAGTCTATGAAAACCTTGATACGGGTTATACTGTCGGTAGACTTTCTGCACGGGGTCATCCAGAGCTTGTTACGATTGTTGGAAATCTTGTTTCTGTAAATGCAGGTGAGAGTTTGCTACTTAACGGTGAATGGGTAATCAATCCAAAGTATGGACCACAATTCCAAATAGAAAAATATGAAACAGTCCAACCAGCAACTATACTTGGAATACGAAAATATCTTGGATCAGGATTAATTAAGGGAATCGGTCCTAAAATGGCAACTCGAATTGTTGACCAATTTGGGATGGATACCATAGATATAATTGAGCAAGAACCAGAAAATTTAGCTTTAGTTCCTGGTATTGGTAAAAAACGTGTAAAGCTTATACAAAAAGCGTGGGAAGAACAACGTGAGATAAAAAATGTGATGATATTCCTGCAATCGCATAACGTCAGCACGTCACATGCAACAAAAATATACAAGACTTATGAAAACGAATCGATTCAAATAGTTACTGAGAATCCTTACCGTCTCGCCGATGAAATACACGGCATAGGGTTCGTTACTGCCGACACGATTGCACAGAAACTTGGTATCAAAAAGGACGCACCACATCGGCTGCAAGCTGGAATAAAATACGTACTCAGTCAGAAAGCAGATGCAGGACATGTCTTTCAGCATTATCCTGAACTAATTGAGGCATGTGAATCCATTCTTGAACAGGAACCAGAAGTTATTGAAAAAAATATTCTTACCCTCACTGCAAAGGAGGAGATTATTCTCTTCGCAGAAAGTTCACTGGTAGAACATGAAATAGATGAGATAATATCAGATGAATCACTCAATTCGGACCTGAATGATACTTTCGCAGAAGAACAAAACAGATATATAGAAATTATTGATGATCCAGAAGAATCTCCCGATCAGGAAATACCAGAAAAAACTTCAAATTTGCTCGAAAAAAGTGCAGTTTATCTTGCCCCCTTTTACTATGCAGAGATGGGGGTTGTAAATCAATTCAAGCGTTTATTTTCCCATAGAAAACATAATCCTATTCGTTTGAACGTCACCGCTGTCCTGTCTGCGTTAGAAGATGAAATGAATATTGAATTTGCTTCTCAACAGAGATATGCAATTCGTGCCGCATTTGAAGAAAGTGCGATGATTCTTACAGGAGGACCAGGCACTGGAAAAACAACAACCACAATAGGAATTCTTCGGTGCTATGAGACTGTCGGAAAACAGATCGCATTGGCAGCACCCACAGGACGGGCGGCAAAACGGCTTAGTGAAACTACTGGAAGAGATGCTAAAACGATACACAGACTGCTCGAATATTCGCCACATACTAATGGATTTACTCGTAATTTACAAAACCCTTTAGATGCTGATGTCATTATTATAGACGAAATGTCTATGGTTGATATTATCTTGATGAATCGATTAATGCAGGCAATACCTTCTGGTGCTACGATTATTCTCATCGGGGATACTGATCAACTCCCATCTGTAGGTGCGGGTAATGTTCTCAAGCATTTGATTGCTTCAAGAAGCATTCCTGTCGTAAGACTCACAGAGATTTTTCGACAAGCACAGCAGAGCATGATTGTTACAAATGCACATCTTATAAACACAGGCGAATTTCCAGAACTATCTGGACCTCCCGACAGAAATTTCTTCTTTATTGAAGAAGAAAACCCAGATACAGCAGTAGAAATTATTTCTACACTTATTGCTGAACGACTCCCCCAACATTTCGACTACCATCCTATTGATGATATCCAACTACTATGTCCAATGCGAAAGGGAACTCTTGGAGTAGAGAATCTAAACGAACATCTACAAGATTTGCTAAATCCTAACGCCGAACAAGCAATTAGACGTTGGCAAACCTATCGTGTAGGAGATAAAGTGATGCAAGTTCGTAATAACTACAATTATGATGTATACAACGGTGATATTGGGAGAATTGCTAACATTGATGAAATTGACAAGATAATGATGATACGATTCCCTGATAAATTGGTAGACTACGATATGGCTGACTTGAACGAACTTGTATTGGCTTATGCAACGACTGTTCACAAAGCACAGGGAAGCGAATACCCAGCAGTTGTAATGCCACTGCATACACAACACTATATAATGTTACAACGGAACTTACTCTATACTGGAATCACGCGAGCAAAGGAAAAAGTTGTGATTGTGGGTTCGAAGCAGGCTCTGGAAATTTGTATCCGTAATAATCAGGTGATGTGGCGTAACAGTTATCTTGCACAACGTCTACAGGATGCGTTAACACCGTTCGAACTATAGTCAATCTAATAAATCGTTTATCTGATCTCTTGCGGAAAATCACATTTTCATCGTAGGGCGAGGTTGCCTTGTCCAGAAAGTAAACGTGCTTCTAATCGGGCGGAGAGACCTCGCCCATACAAGTGATTTATGAGATACGCGCTACTAACATCTCTATAGTACGAAATCCAATAACGAAACAACACACATATCTCTACAATATAGGAGATAATATGAAATTAACTATTTTTGTTCTGATCATTTCAATGCTGTTTATGACAAGTGCTTCTACCTTTGCAGACGTTAAACTACCACATATTTTTGGAAACGACATGGTCATGCAACGTGATATGCCTGCTCCTATTTGGGGCTGGGCTGCAGAAGGTGAAGAAATAACTGTTTCATTAAGTCAACAGGATAATGTTGAAGTTATACATACGGATACAGTGAAAACTGATGAAAAAGGTGATTGGAGAATGACATTGCCTGCCACACCAGCAGGTGGACCCTATACCATAAAGGTTGTTGGCAGTAACACAGTAGAATTCACAAATATCCTTTTCGGTGAAGTGTGGGTATGTTCTGGACAGTCAAATATGGCGTGGACAGTAAATGCATCGAATAATAATCGGGAGGAGATTGCTACCGCTAATTATCCAAATATCCGATTGTTTCATATACCAAGAGTATCTTCTGGATTGCCTTCTACTGATGTGCCTGCAGAATGGAGACCCACTTCTCCAGATTCCGTCCGACATTTTTCTGCAGTAGCATACAATTTCGGTAGACATATCCATAAAGAACTTGATGTACCTGTAGGATTGATTAGCACATCTTGGGGTGGTACACGTATAGAAGCTTGGACAGCACCGGAAGGTTTTGATTCAGTACCTGCACTTGCATCCATAACAGAGGAAATCAACGATATTGATAGAAACTATCGCTCAGAACTACCTAAGAAGATCGAGGAAATTAAAGAATGGATAGCAGAGACACGTGACGCATTGGAAAACGATAGTGTCATTTTCAAGATGCCAGAAAACTTCCACCCACTGACTCCCCAAGGTAGACCCACGGCACTCTATAACAATATGATATATCCTCTTGTGCCTTATGCAATCCGGGGTGCACTTTGGTATCAAGGTGAATCAAACATGCGTGAAGGTATGGTTTATCATGAAAAGATGAAGGCACTTATAAATGGTTGGCGCGAAGTGTGGAAACAAGGAGATTTTCCATTCTATTTTGTCCAGCTCGCACCATGGGGTGGATATGATAGGAATGATCCAACGCATTTACCCAAAATATGGGAAGCACAAACCGCTACATTAGCGTTACCAAACACTGGCATGGTCGTAACAACAGACATTGGTAATGTCAAAGATATACACCCTCGGAATAAGCAGGATGTCGGATTGAGACTTGCTTATTGGGCACTTGCAAATACTTATGGAAAAGATGATATTGTATATTCCGGTCCGCTATACAAGTCAATGGAAGTTGAAGGAGATGCAATCCTTATCAGTTTCAAGTATACAGGTAGTGGATTAGTATCACGAGATGGCGAACCGTTGTCATGGTTCCAAATTGCAGGTGAAGATCAGCAGTTTGTAGATGCAGTTGCAGTCATTGATGGCGACACGGTGGTTGTATCAAGTGATACTGTTAAAGCACCTGTTGCGGTGCGTTTAGGTTGGAATCAAATCGCAGAACCGAACCTTATGAATAAAGAAGGTCTACCTGTATCACCGTTCAGAACAGATTCATGGTAGAGCAATATATGAACATAGGATAGGCACACATAATTGTGTGCCTATCGTTTTTGCTAATACTTAGAATTCCACTTTTATGCAGCCAATGCAGCGAATATTGCCTTGATGTAACCAACAGAGTAGGCTAATCCTACGTTCCCTTCCAATCTTGGAATGTGGTCAGCATTGATACAACCGTCAAATCCGACTTTTTGGAGTTCCCTAACAATTTTGACCATGTTCATGTCTCCATCGTCAAGGAGTGTCTCCTCAAAAGCACCAGCTGTCGCAAGACTTCCACGTACGTTCCGCAGGTGAACCATAAAGATACGACCTTTCCGTCCATAGTTATTGATTTCATCAAGAACGATAGTACTACCCCCTGCTTCTGCACGAGTTCCACAACAATAGAGATAACCGACATTTCTACTTGGGAATGCATCAATAACACGATGAAAACCAAGACTACCGAGTGGTGTGTCTGGATTCGGGACATCTGAGGGATGGATTGCTAACTTGATTTCGTATTCATCTGCAATAGGTACTAATGCTCCATATACCTCACAGAAACGTTTCCACCATTCATCAAGTTCTTCTCTTGTTGGTGTGTCAGGAGGGTTTTTTGTTGCAGCGCGACTTTCACCTCGTGATATGTACCCTCCGCGATGTACTGCTTGGTAACGGGTCATCAAGTAATCGAAGGTATCACCCCAGAAACGTTGTCGTGCAATGGGGACTCCAGCTTCCGCGAAGACCTTAAGTGCGTTACATGTGTTCTCTAACTCCTTTTCACCATCAGGTTGCCCTTTCATGAACTTCTCTGTAATGTTTGGAAGTGTCACGCGATTGATGTCCAATCCGTAAGATCGGATCAGTTTTTTCATTTTGAGTAGTTCATCTAAGTCCGGATATCCCTGTTCTTTCACACCAGGAAATGACCCACCATTGCCAAAATCAATGCAATCAGCACCGAGTTGTGTAACTTGCGTTAAATATGTTTCCGAAAGACCACCGTCCCAAACAGATATTTTCATTATTTCTCCTCTACAAAGGTAATGACACTGGTTGTCCAGATTCAACGGATTGATAGGCTGCTAATGCGATTTCAACAGCCGCACGACCATCAGCACCTGTAATTGGCGGGGTTGTATCGTTGCGAATTGCATCTACAAATACACGAATTTCCTGCTGAACGGGTTGTGGTACATTAATATCTCCTATTCGAATGCTTCTACCTTCACCTTCAAATGTCTTTATCTGAATAGTTGCATCACCACCCCAAATTTGTGGGAAGTATATAGAACCTTTTTCACAATCTACTCGTCCACCGTATCCACCGACTGCTGATGCATGACTTGAATGTAACAATCCTACCGCTCCGTTCTCAAAGTTAAGTGATGCCAACACAACATCCGGATAGTCTGTGTCTTCTTGTACGTATTGTCCACCTGCACCATACACTGAAGTGACCTCCCCACATGTCCACCGCATGAAGTCAATCTCATGTGCATTGATTTCCATGAGGCTGCCACCGGATTTTGCGCGTTCTAAACGCCAAGGTGTGCGATGTCCACCACCCCACGGTCCACCGATACGATGTACCATCATATTTGCGGGTGATCCCAATTCTCCGCTATGGACAATTTCACGGACTTTGGAATGTGTGGCATGGTACCGACAAACCAATCCAATTGTCAGTTTGACGTTATTTTTAGATGCAGCATTGAGCATAGCATCGCAATCGTCTAAAGTTGGTGCCATCGGTTTTTCTGAAAAGACATGCTTACCAGCATTCGCAGCATCAACCGCCATCTGTGCATGTAGAAAAGGAGGCGAAGCAATAAGTACTGCTTGAATGTCATCATTCCCAAGTAGTTCATGGTAATCAGTTGTATAGTCAGCCTCAAGGTTTTCTGCAAGTGTTTTTGCCAATTCTTCTTGCACATCACTGACACAGATAACTTCTATACCCTCAACTGCATTTGCACCATTTGCAAGACTCCTACCCATCCCTCCACAACCAATAACACCAATCCCAATGTTTTCCATAGTTAATACCTACGTCTTGATTTAATTTGTCCCCAAGTTATGCTCAAATGATTTGATGTAGGACTCACATCCAATCCTTCAGCGTTCATGTTATTCTTTACTTCTGCAGCTGTCAGTGCCCGGTCATAAATACGGAATTCGTCAATATAACCTTGAATTGCATCTGCATTTACACCGTCGGATCTGTCTCCAATACCCAACAAGAGACCACCTTTTGCTATTGTTCCACCCGGTACTGCATGTTTTATCTCCATTTTTCCATTTACATAGTAGTGTGCTTCTGATCCATCATAAGTACCTACGATATGTATCCATTCATTAAGCGGAATATCCTCCTGAATGAGATGTTGCGCAGCCTGTGTTGCCTGATTTTTAGATTTGACAAAAAAGCCGTGTCGATTGTCATCATCATCGTAATATAGGGTGACGACTTTAGTGTTAGTAGGTTCGTCATCAAGTGAAATAATACGATTCCAACTGTCGTCCAATGCATTTATTTTCACCCATAACTCCATCGTGATTTCTTCCCAATCACGGTTAATCTTGGGTGGATCAGAATCCTCAACAAGAAAGTAATCATCAACACCGTCAAGCAGAACACATTCCCCGACTTTACAATCTTCAGCAGGAGCAAGTTCGGGATCACCATCAACAATAGCCTTTAAACCCGATAAAATATCCTCAGCATGTTTTTGTATTTGCACTGTATCTTTATCAAACGACCAATAAGCAACTAAACCATCCAGAACCGCACCAGGGGCTGCAACAGTCGGTATCGCATATATTGTGAATACTACAGTAAGCAACAAAACTGTGGAGTAATATAGGTTTTTGGTGTACATAGATGTCTCCTTTACTGAGTCATTATGTTAAAATTATTCTCTATATCCAACAAGTAATTTTTATATTCACAAATTGTTTGATTAAGAAACACAACATAGATCTTCAAACACCATTTACACGGACTACCTTATGTGTTCAATTTTCAATCTTAATTGATGAAATAGAAAAATCTAAATCCTGTTGCATTTCAAGTAAATTCGGTAATTCTATTTTCCTATGCTTTGGATCAATATGAATAGGC
>VYFM01000018.1 GCA_009842375.1 Candidatus Poribacteria bacterium
ATGGGAGGTACATCGCTGCCGCGTCGGTTCTCGGTCCGGTGACAATTTTTGAAGGTCGTCGTCGAGCAGTTATCCATGCCTTTGAGGGGCATGAATTTGGCACAATGTCAATTGCTTGGCATCCAGACAGCAAGGTGCTTGCAAGCGCAGGACAAGATGGGAAAATTCGGTTGTGGGATATAACAAGTGGCGAAGCGACCCATTCGCTTGACGGAGGCGCAGCATGGGTTGAACACCTATCTTGGAGTGGCGGCGAAAAACCAATACTCGCCTCTGCCGCTGGTCGTAAGTTGAAACTCTGGAACGCTGTCGGCGATCTTGTTCGCGAATACCCTGACCATCAGAGCACGATTTCCGGTCTCCAGTGGAAACCACATGTAAGACAACTTGCCTCGATTGCCTACGGCGGTGTCACACTGTGGGACCCTCAACAATCGGAAGTCGTCCGCCGATTGGAATGGAAAGGCTCATCACTGGTGATTACGTGGAGCCCTGACGGAAAATACATCGCCACCGGAGATCAAGATTCGACCGTACATTTCTGGATTATGTCTACCGGCGAAGACTTGCAAATGTATGGTTATCCGACGAAAGTGCGAGAGCTTTCGTGGGATGCCACGAGTCGATACTTGGCTACGGGAGGCAGTCAGAATGTTACGGTGTGGGATTGTTCTGGTAGCGGACCGGAGGGAACCAAACCCATTACGCTTTCCGGGCATCAGAATTTTCTCAGCGTTGTGCGTTTTCAACATCACGGAAAACTACTGGCTTCAGGCGGTGCCGACGGACTGGTCTACGTCTGGCAATTGCGAGGCAGACGCAGTTCTCTGGCGGTTCATGAAACTTCTCTGACAACGGGGGTCACAAGCCTCGTTTGGTCACCGAATGACCAATATATTGCTGTTGGGGACGAGTCAGGTGGGGTCAGCGTTTTTTCGATAAATTAAAGTTCAGCATTCAAACGGAGTCAGTTGTTCGTGTTCTTACTATGGTTATTTAACGTGAGTTTTCGGTAATATTCGGGCGGGTAAACCCCGCCCCTACTATATTTTTTATGGGCTGGATTACCGAATTATTTTTTAATCTTCATCTAACCATACCTGCCTTTTTGATAATTTTGTAACCCCTTTAAAATGGTTTGTCTAACTACAATCCAGACCTTTCATAACGAAGTACACCCTTGTGTTCAGTGCCAACATAAAAGGTATCTCCATCAACAACAAGAGACGTAATGGTATCAGGAATTTCAGGTACAATTTGTTCCCATGTTCCTTTAGTCTGATTTAAACTATAGATTCCTTCATCATTAGCCCCATAGATAGTGTCATTCTCTTCGACTAACGACTTTAGAATTACACTATTTCCATCCTCATCAGTAAGTAAATTCCAATTTGATCCATCTACAGAACTAAAAACACCTTGATCAGTGGCTATATAAACACCAGCGTCTGATATGATTACATGGTGGTAGCGTTCAACAGACGATGGGAGATCAGACGTTAGATTTGTCCAATTCTCACCACAATCAAGTGATTGATAAAGTTGTCCATCACGTTTGCCGACGTATACTTTATCATCCGAAGCAGCGATTTTGAACCCATGTGACATATTTTCATTTGTCAGTTCCCCGGTTTCTTCAATGCCTGTATCTATCCACCAAGAATCACCTGGTTTCCATCGGTAGAGTTTATAGTTATATTCCATAAAGACAGTTTCACCGATAACCGCGAAGTTTCCATATAAACCTTCCAACATCAATCCATAAGCGAGTTGATAATCATCCTCAATGTTTTCAAGCCGCTTTAAAAAGCATTTTGCTCCAAATTTTGGATCCTCCAAAATCTCTTGTTTTGTTAACTCATCTGGTTCACTCCACGGATGGGTAGAGAAAGTCATTAACAAACCCTGTCCTGGATACCTATCGCTTTCAAAAGCAAAAGTAGTATTACCAAACACATGCCACATTAATGTTCCTGTATCTAATGAAGGAATCATTTTATCATCTGGAATAAAACCATCAAGTGGAAGGAAATATGGTTCATCTGGTGCTGTGCGATAATATGCAGTTTCATTATTCCTGCGAATGACCTTTGCATATAAATATCCATCGTCCTTGAAAATCTGTACAATTTTGGGTGTATACTCTCTAAATTTTGTCTTTACACCTAAATCTGGAATGTTTTCAACCCCTCTCTTCACGAATATATCAACAGATTCCCACGAAACACCTTCGTCTATTGATTTGACCAAACTTCCTGCAACTAACGCATACAAAGTTGGCGGATTTTTGTAATCATTTTCTGGCTTGATACTGATTAAATTATCTACACGACACTCAAACCTTGTATTGAATCTATGCCAAGTTCTGCCACCATCCGTTGAGCAATGTATACCAGTAATACCACCCGTATAAAAGGTGCTTTTATCTATAGCTGCAGAACAGTTGACACTAAACTGAATTGGTGTAATGCCAGATGACTCTTGGGTTTCCCAATTATTCCCAGAATCAATGGTCCGAGATACAACGCCTTCTTCTCCACCAATAAGTAAAAGTGTATCACCACTTGCAAGCAGTTTTATATTCGGTAATGTTTTCATCATCTCACGAACATCTGTAGGAGTTATATCGTTCCATGAGTTTCCAGAATCTTCTGAGCAAAATACCCACCAGGATTCTCTTCCTTCTTTCCCTAACTCAAGGTAATTTTCTGAAGGTGTCCCCTCACCTTGCAATATATTTACTGCGACTGCAACGTAGACCTTGTTGTCACTAACCATTAAAGAACAGACGCTAACAGTAGTGTCAACAGGTAACTGAAGATCTTCCCATTTATTCTCATTATATCGGTATAGCCCCTGAGATGTTCCAACAAACAGCGTGTTTTGACATATCCTCAACGATTTTATTCCAGCTTTTTCTTTCAAAGTGCTATCTAAACCATCGTTCATCTTGATCCACGATATGCCATTATCTTCGGAACGAAAAATACCTTCATTTAGGGTTAAGTAAAAAGTATCATCTGTGATGAGTAAATCCTTTACATGTCCTTTTGGACAAGGACCAATTGAATTCCATGTTATGCCGTCATCTGTTGATGCAAACAATTCATCGGATGGTATAATATAGAGTGTTCCATCATATTCAGTAATTGGTATATCACCGTTGGTGTCTTGATCTAAAATGTCCGTATCTACAAGTTGCCATAAATTTTCACCAGCAGGTAATTTGTAAATCTTTTTGTATCCCACCACAGCATAGAGTGTTTTCGTAGAAGTGGCTGAAAGTGTTCCAACAGAAGCCACCACACCGGGTTCATTCATTTGTATCCACTGCATGATATTCTCCGTCATTTTTTCTGGTATTTCAAATCCACCTAATGTTTCGCGCACCATCAATTCTTCCTCCTTCAATCGGTTTCTTGCCCTATGAAGCCGACTTTTAATAGTATTTAAAGTTACACCCAGAAACTCACTTATCTCTTTACATTGCATACCACCCAAATAGTGAAGCGTTATGACAGTATGTTCACTCTCTGGCAATTTGTTGAGAAGTTGTTTTACAACCTCATGGCGAATTTTATTTGAATTCTCTTCACGTTCTGTATCAAGATAATGTCTATAGAAAACTCTCTCTGCTTCCGCTTCAGGTAGTGCCTCAAGTGATTCCATTGGGACTTGTATTTTCCTAAAAATCATATAACAACAATTTTTAGCAATAGCATGTAACCATCCAGCAAAACGGTTTGGATCCTTTAGAGTATATAGTTTTTGATAGACATTTAGAAAGGTATCCTGGGTTATTTCTTCAGCAAGATGAAAGTCACCTAACTCACGCCAAGCGAATGCGTGTACCTGCTTTTGATATTTTTTCACTAAAGTAGTGAAAGCGTCTTGATCGCCGCTCAGGATTTGTTGGATAAGTGTAACATCGTTGTTTTCCATAAGTATCTCCTTTTCGGAATTCCCTTATGACAACATAATGAATTCAAAGTGCAAAAGGTTGCATAAAATGCAATTTTCTCAAAATATATTTATACAATCGGATAATTGGAGTAAGAATGACAAGTAGATGTTTTGGTGATAATGACAGGAAAAGATTGTAGTCCGGTAAGGTTTAAGGATGATGACAAAATACTATATCATAACAAGTGATATATAGATTGTGCCTGTTCAAAATCCTCTGGTGTGTTGATGTTAAAAAAAGAATATCCCTCAGAATCATATTTTTTCCAGACTTCAGGTGATATACAAAGCACATTTGCCCGTTCTTGTAGTGCATGAACGCGTAATTCAGATTCTTTCAACATTGATTCAATAATAGGTAAGCAACGTTTTGAATACACAGCACATAGTGTTTGAAGCTTTGATTCGGGATTATCAGCGTTTGATGGGCATTTTTCAATTGTATATGGCAGGACAGCATCGTATTCACCTATAATAGAGACGAGATAGGAGATCAATTTTTCTTGTAGAAATGGAATATCGCAACCAACACAAAATGACACTTCATTTGTGGCATAAGTCAATCCAGTATATATACCTCCTAATGCACCGCAATTTGGAACTATATCACTATGCATTGGTATATTAAGATGAGCATATTCGTCAAGACTATTGGTGATCAGCAATTGTTGATTAGTAACAGAACGAATTCGTTGTATTACATGTTCAATAAGAGTGTCATCACCGAGACGCATTAAAGCCTTATTTTGTCTCATTCGACGACTCTTTCCTCCTGCTAAAATGACACCAGTTAAAATATTATCGATTCTTTATTCCTCTCAACAAGTCTTGGACCATATCTACTTTCCATTAATTTTCGTAGTTCCTCAACGAGTTCACGTTCAGTTTCTGCAATATTGTTCAATTCGTCAGGGTCTTCTTCAAGATTATACAATTCAACGAAACCGTCATTACTATCAATTAGTTTATGAGTGTGTGTCCGAATACAAGAGAAACTTGCCAACCTACTGACTGTATTAGAACGATGTGTTTCTGTTTCACCGCGCAGCAAAGGTGCGATAGATCGTCCATCAATATTATCTAATACAGGCACTCCAGCCATATCACATATTGTCGGATTCAAATCAATCAGTTCTACTAATTCGTTGGAGGTACGGTTAGCTTCTATTCCTGGTCCTGCTACAATAAGTGGGACACGAAGTGATGCTTCATACGCGATGCTTTTTGTATAACATCCGTGATCACCTAACATCTCACCGTGGTCGCTTGAGTAGATTACATAAGTGTTTTCAAGCATACCTCGTTCTTCAAGTGCAGACAACATATTTCCAATCTGATCGTCAATCAGTTCGGTTGCAGCACAGTACTGTTGTCGAGTGATTTTAATTTCTTCTTCACTGAGATTAACCGTGCGTTTGTTCACCCATTCTGGTTTACCTTTCATATCATCTTTGATAGGGTCAGGCATGTCGGCATTACGATACTTGTCACCATATTCTGTAGGTGGGTCAAACGGGTCGTGTGGTCCAACAAAACTGACAAATAAGTGCCATGGAAAATCATCTGGGATATTTTCAATAAATTCGGTTGAACGTCTACCGATATATGAATCTTCAAAATCCTCAGTTGGGAGCACAGAATCATACGACCCGTTCTTTATCCAACCTCCAGATGAGCTTCTATTACGGTAATCTTTATGGAATTTTTCTAATAACCCTTTTTCATGAAGATAGTTTGTATAAGGTCCAATAGGTGTTGGGGATCTACCGGCATGCATTTTTCCTTCACATTCTTCAGGATGTGTGAATCCCCAACTGTATGCACGTGGACGATCACCATATCGTCCATTATAGCCAATCGGTTTTGCGAGATCCAGTTTACCTACACAACCAACACGATAACCGTGATCCCGTAGCTGCTGATAATATGTAGGTATGGTGGATGGTAAAAAACTACCATTGCTTAGTGAACCCAAGCGCGATGGCTGTATGCCTGATGCTAAACCGATACGAGACGGTGCACAGACAGGGGCGTTGACAGTACAGGCTGGAAAATTCACTCCCATTTCTGCTAATCTGCGTAGATTAGGAGTGTTGAGTGCATCAGGGGCATCTTCATGTGTCTCCACATAATCGTACCGATGCTGGTCAGACATTACAAAAAGAACATTAGGTTTGTCAGTTTTTCTATTCATATCTCCTCTTTAATTTTCGCGATCTTGTGGCGTTGAATTGTTGAGTTTTTGAATTTGCTGTTCAACAAATTTTTTGAGATTATTATTCTTCTGTTGGTCTGCTAATTTCAAAGCAGTTTGTAAGTCCGATATTCCTTCATCAATACGTTTTAATTCAATATGTGCCATTCCTCGGTGTGCATAAGCTTCAGCGTAATCAGGCTTTAGGAGAATTGCGTCAGTGGAATCTACGAGAGCATCATCAAATTGACCACGTGCTCCCTTTATATTTGCTCTACTATTATAGGCATGAGGGTAATCTGGATTTATGCGAATTGCATTGTCAAAATCGACTAGGGCATCTTCGTACTTGTGAAGTTCTTGTTTTGAAATACCTCTATAATTGTATGCTTCAACACATTCCGGTTTTAACTCAATAACTTTGTCATAGTCAAGTATAGCAATATCATGTTTACCAAGTAAAGCATTTGCAAGCGCGCGAAGGTAATAAACTTCAGCAATATGATGTCCAAAAATAATCGTCTTATCAAAATCAGCAATTGCTTCTTGGTATTTACCGAGTTGACACTTTGCACGTCCTCTATTTTTATGTGCGTCAGCATTATTTGGATCCAACTCAATTGCTTTATCAAGGTCAGCAATTGCAGCTTTATATTGTCCGCAATTTCCCTTCGCAGCCCCGCGATTAAGGTATAGTTGCCCAGAATCAGGATTTAACTTGATTGCTTCATCAAAGTCAACAATAGCCTTTTCAGATTGACCAAGTTTTCCTTTCGCAGTACCTAGATTGTAGAAAGCTTCCCATGAGTTAGGTTTCAATAAAGTTGTAATGTTATAAGCAGTAAGAGATTTATCCTTTTTATTCCCTTGCCAGAGAAGATAACCGATAGCAAGAAAGGCATACGCAGCGAGTTCATCTTCAGTTCCACTTTCAATTGTTCCTTTCTCCGCTAAATTTAAAGGTTGTTCTGTCAGTTTTGGAACATAAGCATCCTCATAACTACTAATGAGACGAGTAACAAATTCCATCAATGGGGCTAATATGTGATTTTCATTCTCACCAACAGAAAAGATTAATTCTTCAAGGACGTTATCAAGCCACTCATACTCGTCTTCCGTCAAATTGATAACACCGTAATGTCCGTATCGGTTTCCAAAATCAATTAATCCGTCAAACACCTCTACTAACCATTGATAGGCACTATCAGGATAGGTCGTGGAGACAACAGAATGGGTTTGATGAATATCCACCGGTTCAGAAATCGTGAACAATTGAGATTTATTTGGAATCACATCAGATGACACGGGATCATAACTTAAATCCTTTAGCATTGATGGGGTTTGGAACGCAGACTGTATTTCCATCAACATAATTTACCTCTTCCAATTGCCTCTATCATATTCTTCGTGCGTGAGCACGTGTCTAATAGAGACTTCCTGCCTTTTGTAATTGATGAAGGCGATAAGGCGTACACTCCTACCAATGTTGAAAACTGTCAATGTTGTTTTCTCTTCTGGATGACTAAACTTTCCCGGACGGACACGAACTGGATCTGCTTGAGGAAATGTATTACGTAAATCAACGTGAGTTTGATAATTAAAACTGGTAGATAGAGAAC
>VYFM01000236.1 GCA_009842375.1 Candidatus Poribacteria bacterium
CTTATATACAGCATAAGATGAGTATTTTGATTCCAAATCAACTCTGGTATTGACTGTCAATTATCAATTTCTGTTTCATCTAAAAAACTATCATATTAATTTTGACTTGTCAAGTGCAAAAATTCCATTCTCTAACCCTTTTTCCTTGACAATGTCTCAAATCAATGATATAATAAATTACAATCACCGAAGCCAATAGATATAATGACCTTCAATGAAGGGCAAAACTATGTCGAGCAGACCGAGATTAGTTGTTGAAGTCTTTGAACATATCAATTATCAAGGACGTAAAATAACACTCATAGACTCCGAAACAAATACCAGTCAAATTGGTGTCCAAGATATCATATCTTCAATTAAGATATATAAAGGACCAAGTTTCAATGCGTCTCCAAATTACAAAGCAATTTTTCATGAACATTTTAGCTTTCAAGGTAGACGTTTAGTTTTAGCACCAGGATTTTATCCGAATATTCATGAGATACCCTATAATTTCGGTGATGCAATTTCATCAATCAGTTTTAGTCCGGCAGCACATCCCACACCACCAGAATACGGATCAGTTCCGATTATCATAGAGGTTTTTCGCGATATTGATTTCAGCGGTCAGCGAAGTGTTATACTTCGTGATGTCGGCTCCATGTTTGAAATTGGCATGAATGATGTGATTTCCTCAATCCGTATTCAACGCGGACCAAATTTCCCATTTAGTGGGTGCCAGGTCATTTTTTATGAGCATGTAAACTTTGAAGGACGGAGGATCAATATAGACCTTGGTTCCCGCGAATTTCAACGTTCCGTTCGAAATCTTCGTTCCTTAGCCCATTCACAATCGTTTTCCGATATTATCTCCTCAATCAAAATTGTGCCTTTAGGTGTTTTCCGGGTGTTAATTGTTATTGGGGACAATTTATCAGGTGAACCTGCAGTTTTGGAATCTCTTACAATGCTTGAAGGTTTAGAATTTCAATATACAACAGTAAAAATAAACGATAACCCGGACAATAGAGGGGACCCAAATAACGCGATAAAACTTTCCAGCATAACCCTTTCTAACTTTGATATCATCTGGTTCACTTGGAATGCTCCAGGACATGATGGAGAGTACTTCGTTGAGGATGCTGATGATGACATCAAAGAGTTCGTTAGAAAAGGTGGAATTGTGTGGGCATCCGCTATGGACAATAACATTGTTCCTGCAGACGGTGTTCATAATCCTGAACCTGTATGGCGTGGAGATTGGATGCCTGTTGATCGACATCCAATTACTATAACCAATTCAAATGATTCTAACGTTAATATTACAGAAGATGGACAAAGGACAGGAATGTTTACATGGCCCCACAAGGTTGACGTTGACAATTTAGTCACTGATGACCATTGGGTTACGAATGACCCAAGTTACCGTAAGTTGGCTGTCAGAGAAGATAATGGAGATGCTGTCAGCATTTTGTTACCATGGGGAGAGGGGTACTACGTCGGTTTTGCGGTAGATACAAGGGATGCACACCGTACAGCTGTTGCCAGACCACTTATGGAAAATATTCTATGTTATTTAGCTAACCTTGCATGGCAAACCTCCCCACGCCAACCGTTGAAGGGACGACATAGTAGAACAAACACAAACAATGAAATTATCTTCCAATAGAAACGTTTTAGTTTTAACAGTGATGTATTACCATAGGAGAAATTAATGCGTCTCATTCTTGCTGTTATCTTTTTAATTATTGTTGTTAGTGTCATCGGTTATTTTGCATATAATCAACTGATTGACGATAACAACCAGACGAATGTCCTTAGATGGATGGGTGTTGTATCCGTTGTTTTCATCGCTGGTTTAGCCGCTTTTGTCGGTTCTGTTATCAGATATAGAATCCCAAAGGCTGATGTAGCGTTAGTTAGAACGGGTGGTGCAAAAGAAAAGATACGGATTACGGGTGGTCTATGGGTAAACACGATTATCCATGAAATAAAAGAGATTTCACTCAATACCATGCGAATTGAGGTGGTTCGTGAACAATCTGATTCCTTAATTACCAACGACTTTAACCGTGCCGATGTTGAAGTCGTTTTTTATATAAAGGTATATCCGGATGAAGAGGATATTTTAACTGCTGCCCAAGCCCTCGGTGATAAATCTATGACTCCAGAAACTATCCGTGAGTTGATAGAGCCGATGTTGGATGGTGCATTAAGAAGTGTCGCCGCTGATAGTGAAATTCAAGACCTACTTCAAAAACGACAAGAATTTGCTGATAATGTTGAAGATGCATGCGGAAATAATCTGAAACTCCAAAATGGATTGACACTTGATACTGTTTCTATTATACGAGTTGATCAAACACCAATAGGAACATTAGATCCAACTAATCGATTTGATGCTGTTGGTATACGAGCAATCACAGAAATTACCGCTGAGGCAGAACGTGAGAAAGAACGTATTGAACAAGAAAAAGAAGTTGCAATTGTTACGATTCACGCTACTGCGGATCTGGAAAAATTTGAACAGGAGCAAATAAGGGCATGGGGTGAGTCGGATCAACAGAAAAATATTGCTATCTATGCTGCTGACCGAGAAGCGGAAACAATCAAATTCCAATACGAGATGGATCAGAGTATTCAAGAGCGCGAATACGAAATGAAACTTGAGGTAGAACGGGCTCGTGTTGCACAAGAAGAAGGCGTACAGTTGCGTGAAGTTGAACAAGAGTTGACTGTCCAAACTGCTAAATACGCTCAAGAACAGCAGGTACAAGAACGGGAAATTGAGAAGAACCTCATTGTTGAAACCGCACAGATTGAACAAAACAAAGTTGTACAACTCGCAGAAATACAACAACATCTCACTGTTCAATTGGAAAAAATAGAACAGGAACAAACAATTGAAGTTCGTGAGTTTGAAAAACAACTCTTCGTAGAAAAAGCACGTATTGCTCAACAAGAGGGTGTTGAGTTGCGAGATGTTGAACGAGACTTGACTGTGCTAACTGCGAAGTTCGCACAAGAACAACAGGTCCAAGAGCGCGAGATTGAAAAGAACCTTGTTGTTGAAACCGCACAGATTGACCAAAATAGACAGGTCGAACTCACAGAAATTTCAAAAATATTACAAGTTGAGTTAAAAAAGATTGAACAGGAACAACAGGTCCAAGAGCGCGAGTTTGAAAAACAACTCTTCGTAGAAAAAGCACGTATTGCTCAACAAGAGGGTGTTGAGTTGCGAGATGTTGAACGAGACTTGACTGTGCTAACTGCGAAGTTCGCACAAGAACAACAGGTCCAAGAGCGCGAGATTGAAAAGAACCTTGTTGTTGAAACCGCACAGATTGACCAGAACAAGTACGTTGAACTCACCGAAATCGCAAAGATGTTAACAGTAGAACAATCACGTATCAACCAAGAACTGCGTGTTGCAATCACTGATGAAGACAGGAAGATTGAAGTTGCTAACAAACAACTGGTTACCGCACTTGCCGAAAAAGAAATGTTGGTTGCAGAGGCAGAACGTATAGGTGCTGAAGTTGATGTGACTGCAACTGAACAGACGAAAGAAGCTGAATGGCAACGTGATGTAGCTATTATTGGTGCAGAAGCCCAAGCTCAACCGATTGAACGTCTGGCAGATGCTGTATTATCAGAAGCACGTGCTAAAGCACAAGGTGAAATGGCAGAATACGAAGCACGAAATGTCGCGGAACAAAGAGTGCTGGTTCAAGAGGCAATCCTTGAACTAATTGATGAAGCACCAGATATTGTTGAACATCTCATGCGTCCAGTAGAGAAAATTGACAATATCAAGATTCTTGATATGGGCGGTAGTGATGGTAAAGGTGGTATCAACCGAAGTAGTATGGGACGGCTTGCTAATGCGTTGCTTGACACAGGAGCAATCTCACCTATGCTTAAGGAACTATTTAACTTTGCTGATGTAGATGCCGAACAGGTTACAGACAAAATCGCAGAATACCTTGCTGACCTTGTTAACCGACCGAATTAACTATCTTGAGTAGTTTAGTCTGTCTAAGATATTGTTTGTTACGCTGCAAAACATTCCTAACAGAGTACGGAAAGCAACCTTATATCCCTATATACCACGAAAGTCATTAAGCCATGCGCTATCAGAGACTTCAATCCAAGAAGAAACGAATCAGAACACAAAGATGTCGTACGTGCAGTTCCAATAATGGGAAAAGAGCATGTCCCGCCCTTAGTAATATGATTATTTGTCCAGAGTGTTGTAGTGCCAAACGGGCAAAAATCCCTGGATGCGACAATAGATGCAAATATTTTAGTCCACTCATTGTTCAAAGTCGTAGAGGCTCCTCACCTGAATTTCCCATTCATTATTGTCTTGTCAGTCGTTCACGAGATACCGGAATGTTAATTGTTGTCGGTACACGTAAACGCCCTGATGGTAATCTAAAGGCAATGTTTTTGCTAATTGATCTCTGGAAAAAAGGTATCAGAGATTGTTTCTACGATGCAAACATGTCGGAAAAGCAATTTGAACGGGCATGTCAACGGTTTGGAAATAGTTATACTGAACCAGAGCATGCAATTCCAGAAGAAGAACAAGACGAGAAAGAACGCGAACCTGAAAAGAAAGACGATAGGCAGGACTTTATTCGCATCCCAAGAAATACGCTTATCATTGAAGCTGAAACTGCGATGCATTTTGACAATGGCGTAAATATTGTAGAAGACGAGGAAGCTTCCAACAGAAGGGCAATTGATAGTGCGAGAAATGCTCGTGCAATCTATGAAGTCTACATACCAAAAAGAGGAAAATGGTATGTGTGGATTCGGACATTTTATAAGTCAGGGAGTCAAGACTCATACTGGGTTGGTATTGAAGATGTTGAACCGTATCCGTGGGATGAAAAGGGAGGACCGAATGCAATCAAAATATGGTCAGTTCCGGGGGACGACTCCAAATGGAACCGCTGGCTTTGGGATACTTCAACACACCCGCTCGGTAAGTCAGAACCTGGCTACTTTCGGGTCAAACGACCAGGATATTACCGTGTATGGTCAAAAGGGAGAGAACCTGGGACACGGTTAGACCAAATATTGCTGACACGTTCCCGGAGATACAATCCTGAAACCGCATCTGAAGGTAAACCAATTCCGACATTTACACAATCACATCCCTATGAACCGGCTACCTTTGAGGAATGCAGAAAACTTATTAGCCATGCTGTTGAGATATCAAAGGCAGTTGAAACCGAATTTCCATGGGAGTTTAAATACTGGCTTAATGATATCTGGGGTGACATCAGAGAATTTCCCGAACATGAAGGGTCACTCTATAAATGTCAAAAATGTGAAGAAGAGCTGCCAGACCAAGCAGTTGATCTCATCAAACAACATGCACATTCTGACGACATTCAGTTTTACATCTTATGCAGAAAATGTGGTGGTGAATTTGATTAACACATTTTTTACTTATCTGGTTATTTGCATAGGATGTCTCCTATCGTTTACTGCATTTAGTCTCGCCGCCCCTCCTAATCCTTACCTATATTTTGATATTGATCCTAATACTGGTAAAATGACCCCAAAAACATCTCCAGGACAAAGCTCTGAACTCAGTCTTTCAAAATACCTTCAAGCATTGGATGGGTGTTGTAATGCAAGGGAACTCAGTGTTTTACAACCTGATGGGATTGAATATGTGCTTGCACTCAAAATTGATTTCAGTGATCAACCGGGTAAAAGGAGCAGTGCGGAGTTCAATGAATATCTATTTGCAGAGGAAGGTGTGTCCTTAAAAACCTATTTCCGCGAAAATTCTTATGGGCAGATGGATGTGCAACCGGGACCCGTTGGTGGTGTTTTACCAGAAGGAGACGAATGGATACGCGCTCAGAAACCGATGCGCTATTATGGAGAAGGACAGATTAATGTGCCACGATATCAAGAACTTATTAGGGAGGCGTGTCGTGCTGTAGATGCAACTGTAGATTTTTCAAAATACGACCGTGATAAAGATGGAATCGTTGATCACCTTTTCATTATACATGCTGGTAATGATGAAGCGTCCAGCAAAGTGATTGATGAAGTTGATTATGTATATGATATTTGGTCAATCTTGACACCTGATGTCAACCTAATCGTTGATGGGGTAAGAGTTGATACAGCCGTTGTTGTTGCTGAGGAACCGGACTTTGATAAGCCACATTTGGGCATATATTTCCACGAATTTTTCCACGACTTCGGCGCGCCAGATGTTTATGGATCAAACTTCACAGATGCACGGGACCATCAATGGGGATTAATGGGGGCATTTGGTCCGTATCAGGGACCGAATGAAAGAGGTATAGGAAATGGATTACAACCGAGTCACATCATAGGCTATTTAAAATGGGACTTTGATGCACGTCCAGAAAATGGACGTGTCGGTTGGATTGAACCTGTAACAATCACGAAGACTGGACAGGTTACTGTTCCATGTTTCGAACTGCTACCTAAAACAGACAAACTCTTCAAAATTGATATTCCACTAACACGCGGAGCTTTTACTACCTTTGGTAATGATTCCGATTCGCATACCGATGTAATAAACAGAGAATTTTTCCTTATTGAGAACCGATATAAGAACTCAGGAGCAACCTTTGACACATATCTTCCGGAGTCAGGCATTCTCATCTGGCATATTGATGAGACCCAGGTCAGACGTCTTGGTAGTTTTGATGCTGCTTTTCAGATTTGGCTCGAAGACCCCAACGATCCTGAACATATCGGTATTCATCCCGATGATCCTGGTTTCATAAATATTGATACTGTTACTGAAGGTGCAGCCTATTCAGCGAACGATAACCAAACTGGCTTCACACCCGGAACTTTGCCGAACAGTAGTGCCAGTGATGGAACACCCTCTGGTATTTCTATTACCAATATAAGTGCTGAAGGTCTAACGATGCAGATGTTAGTCTCCTTTGGTGATACCTACGAACCGAACAATACTATTGAGACAGCATTCCCAATTTTTTACAATCAACCCTACTACTCCTTCCTATATGATGCATCTGATCTCCAGGACCTTTATCGATTTGAAGCTGCCGGCGGTATAACGATTCGCGCCACATTATCGGACTTTCCAGATAACCTAAATTATAAATTGCTGCTTCTGACAGATACAGGTGAGATGTTATTAACTGGAGAGAAAGCTGTTGATCTGATTGGATACCAAATTCTTTATCAACCCGCTTCAAGACAGGCGTTGAACCTCATGGTAACTTCAGTTGGTGAATTCAGCAGTGTTGAGTCCTACAAATTGTTAGTAGAGCAACTTGATCCTGAACCATTCGCAAAAATACATACACGGGTTTATCCGAATCCTATACGACTTTCATCATCTGGAATGACTTTTACATATCAACTCCCCGCTTCTCAATCAGCGGATAGTGTCACACTTGATATTTTTACAATTAATGGTGAGAAGGTTTTTAGTAAAACCCAGCAGGAGGTTTTGGCATCTGGTAAATTTCTGTGGGATGGTAAAAACCAACATGGCACTCCGCTTTCCTCCGGTATATATATATACCACATCGCAGCAACACAAGCAGATTCAGTTATACGTGAGACTGGTAATTTAGGTGTTCTCAGATAATCTCCTTATTAAGTCTTAGTCATAAATTTATCTTGTTGACGAAAAAACGTAGGTGTGGTAACTTAAGGATATGTATTATCATATCTTCGGTGTCAAAACCTCGTGCTTTAGCACGGGGATGTAGACACCG
>VYFM01000580.1 GCA_009842375.1 Candidatus Poribacteria bacterium
CCTGTCTCGGGGGCTCGGAGATTTGTATTATAGACAGGTATATCTAAAGACGTTGACGCGGACTCCACGATATCATATAATCTTCAGGCATCTCACGCACAAACATAGACGTAGACCTTTCACGATCTCCATAACGATAGATAGTGGATGTGAGGTAAAGTTGATCCTGAGCACGCGTCATACCAACATAAAACAACCGACGTTCCTCCTCAATCTCCTCCGGTGTTATATCTCGTTTCCATATCGGAAAACTACCCTCCTCCATACCGATTATGATGACAACAGGATATTCTGTACCTTTAGCAGCGTGCATTGTCATCAATGTAATTTGCTCTTTATTATCCTCAATTTCATCAAAATTGGTAAGCAATTTCTGATAATCCAAGAAATCCGAAAGACCGTTGCCAAATCCACCTCTATAAAATTGCACTAACAAATTGCGAAACTTAGACTTGTAGTCTATCCAATCTGTATCTTCGGGGAAAATTGGAACATCGGATTGTCCTAACTGATCAAAAAAATCCAAAACCTGTTCTTTTTCAGAAGCATCAAAAGGAATGTCATCAGGGAAACCGTTTTGATGCGTTTTAACATAACGTTTTGCAGCATTTAGGAATGCACTTTCTTCGGTTAAAGTCTTCTGTTTGTCATCGTCTAATTTGGATAATAGGCTAATCCCAACATAAGGCAGAAACTCTGCAAGTGATTTCACCTCACGTTTCTTCAAATCCATCCGAATCAACTCCTTAAAGATCTGTCTGTTCACCTCAACATCTTCCATAGCACGATGCAGTCGACTATGTTGAATACCAAATTTCTCTGCCAATGACTCAATTCCACGACGTTGACGAGGCAAAAGCTTCCGTGCAGTAACAAGGGTATCGTAATACGGATTGGTCAGATTGCGCTTTAAATAATCCTGCAAATCCCGCTCAAGAATCGGATTATCATACTTCGCAACATTATGACCTATAAGTATGCGATCCTGTATGAAACTACAAAATTCAGGAAGAACGATTTCAATACTCGGTGCATCCTTAACATCTTCAGTGCTAATTCCGTGAACCTTTGTAACCGACTGTGGAATAAAACCCCCAGGTGGTTTCACTAATCGGTGAAACTCTTCAACCTCATTGCCAATAACGTTCAACCTTTTAGCAGCAATCTCAACGATATTCGCGTTTTTGATATTCACACCGGTCGTCTCCAAGTCATAGATTACCATATCTGACATGTTAGGTGTTTCAAAACGACTCAATAGACGTTGGCAAAGCTTAAGCGCATCAATACTGTGATTGTCTCCAGAACCAAGTTGAATAACATTAGACGGAATAGACTGCATAGAACCAATGAGTATTTTTCGCGCTTGGTCTCCACCTACATCAACTTCCCCAAAATCACCTACAAGAAGATTGACAGCATTGCCACTCAGTATCAGTTCACCTGCTGATTCACTTGTCAAATAATTGACTTGCACATTCAAATCCAGATAGGTATTTAGCACCTCACGGATAATATACGTCGCACAATATGCATCAATCCCATAAACCGCTGTAATCTGTATCGGTTCACCACGGTCAACCGCACTATAAAGTACATCTTGTGCTAAACCCAAGTTTGACATCTCAATCTGACTCTCAATAACCTCCAACTCTTTCGCCCGGTACGGAGAACGAAACAGGTCTAATTTATCAAAGAGTATGTTCATGATTTTATCGACCGGTTCGCCTGCAATTTCTTCCTCCAATTCCTCAAGTTGTTCCCAAAAATGAAGGATATTTTTGCGTGTCAAAGGACCGACATCTCTTGGATAATCATCTATATTCCGTAATAGTTCTGCCAACTCCATTTTGTTACGTTGTGCCAACCACTTAAGACGAACCCATGTCAAATCATCTACCCGTCTTTCTGGGAAATTAATCGCATTTTCCAAATCGCGTGGAAGTTGCCACTGAACAAAGCAGAGATAAGAAAGTATTCCTCTTAGGTTTTCATCATCAAAAGAATTGGTAGGACGAATCCGTTGAAATCTGATTTTGGATCGTATCAATTCCTCCGCCAAAACATCCGCGAGTCTATGTGTTCTGTAAAATATAGCAATATCCCGATAGGATGTGCCTCGTTCACTGATTAATTTTTGGATAATTCTTACGATATTCCGCGCCTCCTCAGCAGGAGTACTAAAGGTATAGTGAAAGATATCCCGTCCTTCATCCTTATGCGGAATAAGTGTGTGCTGAGATGGACGTTCAGGATTATTGGCAATTACCTCTTCAGCAGCACGCAAAATATTCTCACTACACCGATAATGATCATCTAATTTTACGATGTACGGTTCATAGTCCGTCTTGAAATTCTCAATAAACTGTGGATTTGAACCACGCCAACTGTAGATAGATTGATCAGCATCAGCAACAACCATGAGGTTATTTTCTGGCGGTGCACAGATCAACTGAAGCAGACGATACTGCACACTATTAACATCGTGATATTCGTCCACAAGAATGTGAGATATTTCCTGATGATATTCCTGTTGCACTTCCGTAACTTGATCAAACAACGCAACTGTCTTTACAAGAAGGTCATCAAAATCAAGTGCATTGTGTTCCGCAAGTTTGTTCTGATATGTAGTCAGCACATTTCTTAAATTACTTTCTGCATCTGGATCATCTATTTCTGCAATAACATCAGGATCAATTTTTATATCATCTTGCCCAGTATCAAGATTACACTTCCATTCACTGATAACATTCCTCAGCAACCATATCGGATAATCGTCCGCATTAAGATTATTTTCTTTAACTACCTCTCCAATAATTTCGTCTTGAATTTCCTGATCAAAAATAGCAAAGTTTTCGCTCAACCCGATTTTCTGACCGTGATTTCGGAGAACCTTAACACAAAATGCATGAAAAGTACTCACCTTAATGTTAGAACCGTGCGGTTCTCCTATTTCATTATCAACCCGATCACGCATCTCTTGTGCGGCTTTGTTCGTAAAGGTAATCGCAAGGATGTTCTCCGATTTTATTTTGTGATGTCTAATTAAATAGGCAATTCGGTGAGTAATGACCTTTGTCTTACCCGTACCAGGTCCCGCAATAACAAGGATGGGTCCAGTATTACGTATTACTGCTTCAATCTGTTTTTCATTTAATTCGTGGAGTATATTCATTTCAATCATCACCGTATTCTTATATGGTATTTTTTATGTAACCGTGTCGTAAAATAAACTTACACGGATGTTCAGTATACCTCATTATTGACCAAAACACAAGCAGTAACTCATAGGTGGTTGTGTAAAGTTATTGGCATGTGTGTTGTCAGAATCACAGATTACCTTGATTTCTGAGTCTTAGCGTTCTACATCCCGATTCATAAGATGAACATCAATCCATTAAAACATACATGGAACATATTGTTCCAAAATCCCTACCCCTTCCAATCATCCAAACCACGTGATATAATACTACCAATCAATAAATGATTTGTAGGTCGGAGTGAGCAAAGCGAAGTCCGACATAGGAAACTAATGAAATCTTATGTGTCGGAGGTGCTACGCTCGTTCGACATAAGGTCTAATCCTGCAAATCCTGCAAATCCTGGTTCAGACAGTTCTACAGTTCCAGCGGGGCGACAGGTTGAATTGTTTCTAAATGAAAAGGATCAATATCTTGTAGGTCGGAGTGAGCAAAGCGAAGTCCGACATGTATTATATTATCACCTCGATAGTTGATTTGTATATTGGATCGAACTTGCTACCTCCGACATAGGAAACTAATGAAATCTTATGTGTCGGAGGTTGCTAAGCTCGTTCGACATAAGGTCTAATCCTGAAATCCTGAAATCCGTGTAATCCGCGATTCAGACAGTTCTTCAATCTACAAAATTACCTTTGATTTCATCCAGCACCACAGTTGCATAACTACCCGATGGCAAAGAAAAACATAGACGTATTCCTATATCAACAGCAACAACTTGATGCAATTCCAACAGAACACGCAAAGGACGACGTGTCCCCGGCAACCGAATACCAGCAACCCTCCGAAATGCTGTCGGGTCAACACCTTCTGTATCCAAGAGTTCCAACTCCATCTCCTGAACCATCCCAGTAGGTTGTCGCATTTTATATCCGAAGATAGGACCGGAAGGGCTTATCTCAAATGCATCTGCCCTCGGTTGTTCTATCTGGGCATTTTCAACAAGAAAAGGCGCACCGTTACTATGTTTAATGGCAATATCACCATCATAGAGTTTCCCCAAATTTGGTAAACGCTTGTCAACAATGCAATTGAACAGATACGCCTGATATGCAGACAAATACAATTTCCGAAGACGATGAGGGATACACATCACTGCTTCTTCGTCCGACCCTTGTTCTAACTCTCGTTCAACTCGTTTCTTTAGATGACCGTTTTGTGCTGTCCCATCAGATAATACGTAACCAAGTGCCTCCATCCACTCATTCTTTAACAATGCTTTTCCAATCAGATGAGAGTCCTGTTTATTACCAAACCTTTGCACACCAAATCTATTTGGCACTCCCTCTGTTTCCAAACGCACCATTTCATCTCTGACTGCAACTAAAACGTTTGATGATAACTCACGCAACGTGACCTCAAACCGATTGCCACGAAGATGTCCGACACGCAACTTATGCTCGTGTCTCTTAGCCCACAACACTTCAATCCATGGTAGTTCTATTTGCAATAACATCTGTGGCATAACACCTTCTACAGACAACACCTGTGTTGTAATAGCACGTTTATCCTTAAGACCAGCATAACCGATATTACGTGAATTCACTTGCAGAACTCGTGCAATCTGATTGATTGCTTCAATAGTGGTAAGATTACGTTTTCTGATTGCGAAATAAGTATGTGTGCCATGTCCTGATGGTTGATATAATGGGAGTTCTTCAACAACAAAATCTTCCGGTTCAAATATCATATATCCCTCCAACTCAATCATACCCATATAAAAACCAATCTGTCAAGTCATTAACCGTTCTCAAAAGGTCCGTAGGTCGGAGCGAGCGTAGCGACCTCCGACACGTATGTTTTATGACCAGCAAAGCTAAGCAGAAGGCTTTACCCTAATCCATAAACCTTACCACACCAAAACCCCTCTTACTCTTGCCAATCTTGGTTCAGACAATTATTCTGCAAATCCTGGTTTAGAATTTTACGATTTGCGGATACCAGAGCTTTTGTCAAAAACTCTGATGCCGCAGATCAACATGGATATCTGTGTCTTCACGCCTCAAACCCTATTACAAAATAAATCCACGCATTAGAATGGGTGTTGGGAAAATATATCCAAAAATCCGCGTCAATCCGTGCTCATCCGCGTAATCCGCGATTCAGACAAAAGCACCATAATCCTGAAAATCCTATAATCTTGTCCATCCTGGTTCAGACAAATTAAAATCAACCAAAATAATACCGATACACCCATGATTGCACTTGACAATTCCCTTATGACATGCTAAATTAAACTCACAAGTAAATCATATTAAACCACCAGCATATTAGAAACAAGGACACCAATTCACATGCCAAAAATCAAAATCCTTTCAGCAGATATAGCCAATAAAATCGCAGCAGGAGAAGTCGTAGAACGACCCGCTTCCGTTGTCAAAGAACTCATAGAAAACGCATTAGACGCTGAAAGCACAAGCATCCGCGTAGAAATTCGCGCTGGTGGAAAACGACTGATTCGTGTCTCAGATAATGGTACAGGCATGGAACGTGAGGACGCACTCCTTGCAGTAGAACGCCACGCAACAAGCAAAGTTAGTCACATTGAAGACCTTGAAAATATACACACCTTTGGATTCCGTGGAGAAGCATTAGCAAGCATCGCTTCTGTTTCGCAGTTTGAACTTCTCACACGCACAGCAGATGCCATTCACGGCACAAAGATAGACGTTGATGGAGGGGTATTTCGTTCTGTTGAAGAGAGCGGATGTTCACCGGGAACGCATATATCAATAAATAATCTCTTTCACAATATCCCCGCACGACTCAAGTTCCTCAAAACAGATACAACAGAGATGAATCATATCATCAAACAGGTGACGTGGGCAGCACTCGCACATCCAAATATACATTTCTCACTAACCCACAATGGAAAGTCAATTATAGATGTCCGTGCTTGCGATTCAAACATAGAACGTGCACGCCTGTTATACGGCAAAGAATTCGCAGACAATCTCATCGAATTCAACGAGGAACTACCAGACTTCAAACTCTCAGGTCTACTCGGAAAACCGGATTTCAGCAAGTCAACCCGTGAATATCAACTCTTTTTTATGAACCAGCGACCAATCCAAAGTCGTATGCTCGGAGCTGCACTAAAAGAAGCACTCGGTGCAACTATTCAGAAGGATAGACAAGCAGTCGCATTCCTGTTTCTCACGCTTGAACCCGATACGGTTGATGTTAACGTCCATCCTGCAAAAATTGAGGTGCGATTCCGAAACGAACGAACAATCTTCAGCGGTATCGTCAAAATGATCCGCAATGTAATCAACAAAGAAAAGTTCATACCAAAAATTGAAACAGAAACAACATCAGATCAGAAAGCCGAAACTGCAGATAGACAGGTTGATACATTCCAACCTACTACAACACCGCAACGCCGTTCATTTCAACCAATATCCACAAGAAAAACCACGCAATCAATTGAAACAACACAACCAGAAATCACACAAACAGAAACAACTGAACCTGATACAGTTGACACACAACCCACAGTAGACGAAACTACTACTCCTGCTGTTGAAATTCCCAAAACTGTAGTCCAACCCCCGCAACAGCAAATACCTGAAGGTGCCAAACTCAAACTCCTTGACTTTGAAAATGTTGAACTGAAGGCAAATCTGTTCAAAACCTATATTGTCGCTGAAGGAGCGGATAAAATCTATTTCATTGACCAGCACGTCGCTGCTGAACGTGTGCTCTATGAACGTTACGTCAACCAGATAAAAACTGATGGAATACCAGTACAGGGATTGTTATTACCTGTAACAGTAGAAGTCACACCACAGCAGATGGCTATTCTCAAAGTGCACGGAGAACTCTTCTCAAAAATCGGTTTTGATTTAGAAGAATTCGGCGCAAATACAATACTGATACGGGCAATACCTGCCCCACTACCAACACGTACTGTATCACAGACCATAACCGACCTTCTGGATAAACTCCCCGAACAACCCCATACCGAAGTTGAGATACCACAGGCACTTGACGATGCACTGGTAACACTTGCATGTCGTTCCGCAATCAAAGCAGGTGATACTTTGGATGCAAAAGAGATGATAAATCTTGTCAGGGAGTTATCCGAGGCAAAACAACCCTTCAATTGCCCCCATTCAAGACCCATCATCATAGAAATGGGACGCGACGAACTTGAACGCCGTTTCCATAGGCAGTAGCGTCTAATACATATTATACCTAATTAACGAGATTATCTTATTTTTGACGGTAGGTGTGGTTTCCTAACCGCACTTGGACCAAATATCTGTCAGTAGGGACGAGGTCGCCTCGCCCGTGCAAATAAGACGAATCAGGTTAATTTGGTATTAGTTGTGTTTCTAATGTAACCACATTCATTTCTCTTATACCGTACTCACATTAAATTACTTTTTTAGAATATTGCGACCGTTTCATAATCAACCCGCGTCACTATATATAAGAACGATCAAAGAAATATTCACC
>VYFM01000284.1 GCA_009842375.1 Candidatus Poribacteria bacterium
GGTGCTGTGTATTACAGGGAACCGTAAGCTAATCGCAAGCGGATTCGTTCAATTCGAAAATCGTGCATTCGTACTACTGCGGTGTAACCCTTCGTTCGGGCCGTGATGAGAGGGTGGACTGGGTAGAAGATTAACGGTCCATGCAGTATATCGCCCATGTACCCCGAGTAAATCGAACTGATGACACAACCTGAACCGATGTCCTTTTGTCCCAAAGACCAGATTGACGGTTATAGGAAACAGGTAAACGGGAATCCATACGAATGCTCCAGTCGCATCCAGTTTGATTTCCTGCACCATCACATCAGAAGTTGCACCGAAATATCACAAGCCGTCAAAGACAAGCAAACTACGGAGAGGACTGCGTTACAGTTGTGCGCCTTTCTTGCACACTGGGGAATGTTTCGAGGAAAAGGGAAACTCGGAGACAGAAATCTTTATTTCTTCCAGGAGATTTGTCTTGACCTGTTGGGAAACAAAGGAGTGCTATCGCGAATTGAGGGAATCCCGTTTGAGAATCTGCATCGCAAGTTAAAGGACTCTGTATTGCAGGAGGCAATCGATGGGGTGAAGTGTGCGTTTGAATTAAGAGGAGTCAGCCCAACCGACACCCTAGTCAGTAAAACGATGCTTGGCTTGCTCGGCAATATCCCGGGTTATGATCGATACTTCAAGAAAGGATTGTCGAAGTTGAAAGAGAACGATGAATTTAAAGGCACTATGGGATTCGGAGTCAAAGGACTGCTCAATTTATCTGAATGGTGCACTGAATATGACTGGCCTTCGATTAAGTCTAAAGCTGACAAGCGCCGCTTGCTGCCTCGTGGTCGTCTTGTAGATATGGCGATTCATCAGTACGGAAGACCGAATTGATTTGATACCAACCACCGCACAGGAAATTGTATGGAGAAACTCCTGGTAGTAATTAGCACCGACATCAAACAGTACACGAGGATCAGCCGATGGCCCCCCTGGGCCGTTCAGGACAGCGGCAACAGCCAGGTGATTGTGGTCGGCCGCGGACACGGTGAAAGTGTTGGATTTCATAATAATCTCCAGGTTGATGAAAAACACGAAATCCTGACTCTCTGACCACGTTCACGTTCACCAATACTGAATTTTCTTGAACTCTAACTGACAGTAGAATGTATCGAAACGGTGAGAATCAAATGACAGAAATTCCACAGACTGCGGATGCGGAACTCCTAGAGAAATTTCTTCGCCTGAGTATTTATAGGTCGTATGAGCTACCTACACAAGTAGGACTGATAGCAAATAGGTCAAGATAGAGAACCATTGTCATCCAAAGGTTCGCCTTGCTGCAATCTGCGCATGGCAATTTCTTCTTCGGCGCGGCGGTTTTCAGCGGAAACAATTTGCTCCAACTCATGAATCGTTCTTCTGGCAAATGCCGAAACTCTTGCATTGTCGTCTTCAAGCCATGGTGTCAACATGTTCGCTTTCGCCTGATAGGTCTGTGCAGGACCAAACTCGCCTGACATTACCCCCGTCTCCCGAATAACCACTGCAACCTGTTTCTCGATTTCTTCGTTTGCAGCATTCGATGCAAGAATTTTCCGAAGAAGAGGCAGCATATCTTCTCGACCCTTGTAACCATGCAGCGATGACGCGACCAGTTCCAGGCTGTCAATGTCAGCATCGTTGACCATAGCAACGAGCCGCGACGGCAAGGGTTCTTCGAAATTTGGGTAAATTCGGCTGAGGAAATGGGAAATTTGCCATGCACGAATGCCATTCTGACGTTCACGCCATTTCATCAGTACTACCATGATATCGCCAACGTGCGGTTGCAAAACCTCATGCAGACTTTGGAATTCGAATGGGACCGGGTCGTAATCCGCCAGCGACCTGCCAGCAGCGATTGCAATCCGATCACCGAACCATTCCAGGATCTTTTTGTGGTCTTTGGAAGCGATCAGCTGAAGTATCTGCTCAAGTTCATAGTCAATTCTAGGAAACTCAACAAGGGCTTCAAGCAGGGTGTCGGTTTGGGTCTGGTCCAGATTAAAAAACAGCGAATCTTCCCCGCCCTTGTCCCAATAGCGTTGCATCCAGTACTGCATGTTTGCTTGCCCTACAACTTTCAGGCAGGGAAAGAAAATCTGGTCGAGCCAAAATGCGCGATCATCGCCAAAGTGTCTGATAGCCGCCACCAGAAGGGACACGCATGCAATTTGGTTCTGATCGTCAATGGCACGCCGTGCGATTTTGCGTACGACCGTAAGGTTTACGTTGTTGGCATGCGCGATCAGGTCTGCGATTTCCTGAACGAACAGGCCTCCCTTCAACCACTGTCCAAGTACTTTCTCGACCTCATTTCTGAGGTCAGTACCCAAAAGCGCTTGGCCAATCAGACGTATGGTCCAGGCCGGCATGATCTCGCGGTCCTTGAGTAGATCGAACGCCAGGCTTTCATGCCGTTCGGCGATAAGTGTAAGGAAATCTACATATGGAGGAAATGTAGCACCATTGTTCGATTCCACTTTCGCAGCAGTTGCCAGAAGGGATTTCCATTCCGGCCAGTTTTTTTCGGTTATGCCGTCGGCAAGTTCCTGCTGTTGCTGTCGACGGTAGGATTCACGTCGGTCGAGATCCATTGAGTCTTCCTCCCATTCGTGAGGAAATACGGACTGAAATCCAACGATTGTCTTGAACAAAGGAAACTGCCCGTCTGCATTCAGCTTATCCCGAAGCAGGATCATATTTCCGACAAGTTGACCATGAGCACTAACGACATTGGCATCCGAAGCCAGGTGCTGTGGTAGTGACCTGTACCTTCGCCAATAGTGCAGCAATTGCGATTCAATATTCTGCCGGGCATTCAGGCTTGCCTTGGGCGCGAATTGAGCAATTCTTTCAAGAGAAAATGCCAGGTCCGAGCAGACCATCGCAGCGACATCCGCACTTTCAATACCATGGCGAGGCTGAACTCCTGCTGTAAATAGCGGCTGAATCGCACTCCGCAACAAGTCGTCGTCAGAAACCACACTTTCCGCATAGGTGGCAACCACATCTAAGACTTTCCTGCGTGCCTCTTCCAGCGGTACGCTATGCTGAATCCCGCCCTGACGAATCGTTACCGAACTGGAGTGCCAGGTCATACCTTCGATGTCCGGTTGCAATATCTTGTTTGCTATCGCGAGGATCAATGGTGCCAGAGGTGGTATGTCCTTTTCCTTTGTAAGCAATTCGGCCAATCTCACTTGAACCGCGGGGCCTGATTGCTCCCATACGTGTATCGAATTTCTCGCGAGGACTTCGGCAACTTCGGTCAGTTGCCTCCTTGACTCAGCACTCGAACTATCGAGATAGAGGTCCCGAATGAAAATGTATGTTTCCTGGGGTTCAATATACCGATATTGTTTGACAATTTCGGCAATCCGAGCAGTTACTTGGTTCGACTCAAATCCATCCAGGTCGCCAAACGGCGTCTCAAGCGGAACGGTTTCAGTCCGTAGTGCGATAATCCAGGCCTGCTTCAGCTTGTTTCGAATTTCCGGAAAGACTTCCGAGAGGCCATCATAGTGCGGCAGAACATATTTCTGTAACCGCATCAGGTGGTCGTGCCGATCATTGTTGTTTTCCGCCGATAAAATCTCCTCCAGGATTCCCGCGTCGAACAATGCCTTTCCATCAGCGAGCCTCTGCACATCAGCTGCGATTTGCTGGAAATGGTAGCCGGCGGGGAGAATGTGTCTACGCATCACATCTCCCAACCTCTTCTCGATCAGTTCCATTTCGCGAGAGCCAAAGCCGCCGAATTCGGAGCGCTTGTAAATCGTGTCATGCGCCATCTCCGCCCATGCATGGTTGAGGCTTGTTTGGACTTGAACTTCGCAATACAGCCCTTCAAATTCGCGATATTCCAACAATTCCGTCCTATCCGCCTTCAGCTTGACTACATAGTTCCAGGACTGGAACAGATTGGCTGCCGATTCTTCTCCCGGCGGCGGCTGATGAATCCTTGAACGACCCCAGTCGATTTCGAAGAGACTCCTGAGAATGTCCGACTGTGTAAATCTGTTGACGTCGTTATTAGTGTAGAAGACGATTCTGCAACCGGCGAGGTCCTTGCGATGGGTCTCGATGTCATCACTATCCAGTTGATCATCTTCCCTTAATCGGCGTGATAGCGACTCGACTGTCTTTGCACGCTGCTGGATGTGTTGCAGGCGATAGCCCTTCTCTTCCTTAATCGCTCTTTCAAGCAGCTTGTGTACCTCAGCGCAGAGTTTGGCATAGCGTTCACGGCCAAACGATTCGTAATCCTGAATGTTCATTTTCAGTTGACGGTTCTCTTTCAATTTCCGTTTCACCGCCGGGTCCGAGCCGGCGAATCGAAGTCGCCGGAAATATCAGGACAATGGCGGGGTCCGGACAGACTTGGGGCTGATGAAACCGAATACAAGCATCTTAGTGCGCAGGTTGGCGAATACGAACGGCATGGGGCTGGAGGGGAATCAGGTCGAAAGAGACTTTGCCCGTCTCACAAGGAGCAAAACAGGCAACGTACAGCTGCCTAAAAACGCGGCAAAGAAGGCCAAGGAGGCCGCCAAGAGCCCGTGATACCGTGATTCCTCACAAAAGGCCGCCAGTAGAGCGGCCTGCTTGCCTGTGATATATTGCCGCTCCCCAGCCCGAATGGCTGTCCTGTGAACTTCACCGATCCTCCCCTGTATGTTGTCACAACCCTGAAGACCGGCAAGATTGATACCGTATGTGAGCCATGTCTTGAGGCCGCGTGCAACAATCCGGGCGTGTCCGGAGACGGCGCTATCAATCCCACACGCCCCGGCTCCGGGAACGGGATCTTTTTCTCATTAGTCACGTGGTTGGAACTCCTGCCCGTGACATCGTGGATATAGTTAAATGACAGGCGACAACAAACCATTCCCTATAGACGCAATAGGGTATGTCCAAGATCACTTGGATTACACCATTGATGAATTACAGAATTGGTTTGTAGATACAGAGAATGTCTTTAGCAAACTACAAGGTGAGAATGATAAAGTCATGGCTGCACTAATAGCGGAAGGCTCATATAATGAAATGCAAAAATTCATAGAGGATTTACGGACTGCCCATACTCTCATAAGTAACACCGTAAAAGATTTACAGGCTAAGCATCAATCCATGGAATTTGAGTTCAGAAAATTGAAAGACTACAAAGAACGAGAACTGTAACCATGTCGCTTGACTGGAAGATTCATTATTGGTGCTGACGGATCAAATTTCACTTTTAATAAGAGTAGCGGTGAAGCAATCCATACGTTGCAATCTGAGGAAATGCCAAGCCATAGGCCTAAGTCTGTAGATGATCCGCTGACTGATGAATATTGACATTCGGGTAACGGTGGCTGCTCTCAACGCCGATTAGCTTTTGGTGCCCATAGTCCATTAAGTGGCATCATCGGACCAATGATTACGGGAGGCAGTGGCGAAGGTAAATTGATGGTATGGAAACTTGAGACTTCTACAACGTATCGAAGTCGCCAACGCAATGCCTCGGCCAAGCTAAGCCAATGGTCTTGATTTACGTTATCTCATTTTGAGAGTCAGAGTGAGCGATCTCCGCCATCCGTCGGACTATTCTCTGGATTTCCCGATTCAGAAATTGTCGTTCGTTTTGGCTGAGATATCGATCAGCTGCAGTGCCTACAGCCTTTCTTGCTTCTGGGCCTCCTTTCTGAGAGGCAAGGCGGGCGATTTCGTCAAGAACGTTTTTCTCAATTCGATATTTTTCGGCAGCCGCCTCTCGTTTCCGCCCCGAATGCCCGTCTCTTTTCGCAGCATATTCGAGGAAGGTCAGGCAGAAATAGGAAAAACTCAACAGCGGCTCCCGGCCTGAACGAAACCTCAAATAGCGCTGAAAAATCATCTCCACGTCGGGATCGATGCCGATGTCCGATGGTGGTGGATGGTATCTTCCCACGCCAATGGAAATAGATAAGGCCGGAGGACCTATTCCAACTTCGACTCTCAGAGGTTCCGCGTAGATCATCCCCGGGGTTGGATCTCGATCGACGATCTCTGACTTCACGAATTTCAGCCGGAAAGTATCCGGACCATACTTGAGTTCCGTGTCAAATTCCCAGAAGCGGATGTAGTCCTCGATTGATCTCCTTGCGTCGACTTCCGTAGCATAGTGGGTCTTGAAGTCAAATCGCACTTGCTTGTCGTTGACTTCCAGGAGGAACTTGGGCTCCTCCAATACAAGCGGCTCGGCCTTGCTGTAGTCGATCAGCTTTCCATGCTCGATTCTGTAGATCAGCGCGACCACATGCGGATCATTCATCTTTGGCATCCTTCAATCTTGCATACATCCTCACGCCTGGTAGGTTTCCTATACCCCGATTATCACCCGTTTCTGCAGCGCCTCCATTCCGATCCCCAACGGTATTTGATCTTCTTGTAGAGCATTCATAAGTGCACGACGCGACGCATGCGAAAGCGAAGTTCGGCAAACGGCTCTATCACCAGTTACATAGGGCGACGGCGACCAAGCCCGCCTCGCCGAGGCACACAATGACGGAGCAGAGGAGAATATCGGAACCAGCATTTCGACTGCCATGCGATCATCGGACTCACAGTTTGTTCATGGCACGACGGTGCATCGGATTCTTCGGCTTTCTCATCTCTCGGTGGACAACGGTTTCTCGAATGTCCATCCGCGGACGTCCATCCGGAGTGACTGAAATGTCGATCGCAGTTGACTTGTGCTCATGCTTCTCGTCAATCCAGCAAGACAAGATTGCATAAGTGGAAGACCGGTATACCAACTCGAACCAGGCAAGGATATTTCGGATACTCGGATCCGAATCAGCATCTTCGGATGTTCCGTGAAGCATTTCAAACATTCCGTGCGTGGAATGCTCAAACTCCCCGATAAATTCCCTCAGAGCTGTTTCCAGATCCTGCTTCTGGTTGAACCTGCGGTTGCCCAAGTCGGTCACAATGAAGTTCCAAAGTACATTGCAGTAGTCCTGCCACCGCTTCAGTTGCCTCTGGTCTTCGGACCAAAAACTACTGCCTTCCTGCATCAATCTCTCAATCGCTCCTTGCGCCACCCGGCCATGGTCGGAAGAGGACTTCGCCTCGAATCGCTGAACCACGTCAAAGAACTCTACGGAGCGATCCGCAAAACGCCTGCTTCGTTTTTTCATCTCGACTCTATCAAACCCGTTTTTAACTGAACGATTTGCCTCTCCAATGTGGAGGGATCAGCACTTCTGGCATGGCACTACCGGTGCTGAGACTTCCCGGAGCACCACTCCCGTCGTTTTGACTTCGATACGGCCTGCAACGGTGCATACATTTTCTCATACACCATGATCAGATGCTCCACAGGCTCACGCCCGGGTGCGAATCCTGTACGTCGGCAGAACCCTCCCACAACACTTCGACCTGCTCTCCGAACTATCCCGGAATTCCCCGAGGCTACACCCGGTAACCGCCACGCTCATCGGGATTACGCCGGGGACCTCCCCCGCCGGTTGCCGGAATCACCGCCGGGGCCACTGGCGGTCTCCAGCTTGCCACAAGGCACCGGCCACACCCGTCGCCGCATTCGGCCCTGATGCGCCTGAGGTTCATGCGCACGATCGGGCCGGGCTGGTTCCCGTCCCCTCAGCGCTTGTCGCGGCACGGATTTTCTTGCC
>VYFM01000237.1 GCA_009842375.1 Candidatus Poribacteria bacterium
GGTTATAAGGGGGTATTCCGATGGGTAAGTGGAAAGTGATTGCGATCATTTGTGTGGTTGTCCTTGTCGTCGGAGCAGCGGTGGTTGTCGGACGTATGGTTTTTGCTACGAAAAGCGAGAACAAAAATGCTAATGCATCGGCAATACAAACAGCAACAGTAGAACGAGGTGATATTGCTGTGACGATTGATGCAACTGGAACTATCAAGCCGTTGAATATCGTTGAAATCAGTTCAAAGGCAAGTGGCAAAATATTAGAACTTAATGTTGATGCGGGAGATTATGTTGAAAAAGATGCTATCATTGCAGTGATTGAAAAAACCTACGTGCAGATTAGTTTAGAGCAAGCAGAAGCGGATTTGAAAGCCGCACAAGCACGGTATCAACAGGCTGAAATTGACATACAACTTCAGAAAGAACAATCGGAAATACAGATAAGACAAGCCAGAGAATCCCTTGCAGAAGCAAAGAAAAGATTAGAACAGATAAAGGAGCAGATCCGACTTGAGAAAATCGCTAATAAACGAGGTGTGTTAGATGCTGAAAACGGTCTAAAAATTGCTAATCTTCGGTATAAATTGCTAACTTCTGAAACTGTGCGGGAAGAAAATAAGAAACGTGCACAAGCTTCTGTTACACAGGAGAAAGTCAATCTTGACTTGGCAGAAAAGGAACACGCAAGAAACACTGAACTGTTTGGGAAGGAACTCATCTCAAAAGCATCTCTTGAATCCTCTGAAGCGCAATATAATTCTGCTAAAGCGCGATATGAGTCTACTCAGGAACAGTTGAAACTTGTTGAACAGCCTGCGAGTGAAGTAGAACTTGAACTGGCACAAGCAGATATAAAAAAGGCTGAATTCTCATTGGAGGTTGCAAAAGAAAAGATTGAAGCTGAGGCGACACGTGATATGGATATTGAATTGCAGCAACAACGCGTTGTTCAAGCAGAAGACTCATTGAAGTTAGCATTAACCAACCAGAGACAGATTGATAGAAAGCAGCGAGATCTGCAAAGTGCGGAAGCATCTCTCATGAGAAGTCAAGGACAACGGGACTTACGAAAAATCGAATTTGAAGATACCGTTATAAGAGCACCAATCTCTGGTACTGTTCTTGAGAAAAGGGTTGAAGAGGGTCAAGTTATCACTTCAAGGCTATCATCTCTTGCTTCATCGGAGGGGCAAACGTTAATAACAATGGCAGACTTGAATTCTGTCTATGTTGTTACCGAAGTTGACGAAACAGACATTGGAAAAGTGGAAATAGGACAACCAGTAACGATTACAGTTGAAGCGTATCCAGACATGCCATTTGAAGGACAAGTTTTGAAGATAGCACCTCTGGGACAGGTAATTCAAAACATTACGACATTTGAAGTGACATCTGAGTTAAAAAATGTTGGTACAGCTGGTGCCTCTCAAGGATTGGGTAGAGGTCAAGGAAGATGGCAAGGTGGACAGAGAGGAGATATGACAGAGGAACAGCGTGAACGTTTCCGAGAAATGCGTCAACAACGCGAAGCAGAAGGTCAAAATCCCTCTGAACAGCGTGGATCGGAGCCGCAGGAATCTACTGTCCAAGAAACAAGCGAACCTCCTCCTGTTGCAGTTGCTGAAACGGAAGATGAAGACGATTGGGGTAATCTCTTTGGTGGTTTTTTAGAGGAAACCCAACCTGCAAATACAGAAGACATACCAGAACCACAACCTGATTTACCTAATAAACCCTTTCTCAAACCGGGTATGAATGCAAGTGTGCAAATCTCCGCTGTCAATAAAACTGGGATTCTAACACTTCCGACTGAAGCTGTTCTTGATATGCGCGGTAGGAAAATGGTCAGGTTGCTCGGAGAAGATGGTCAACCCGGACGACCACAACCTATTGTTGTTGGCGTAAGTAGTTATGATAGAATTGAAATTCTCTCAGGACTTGCTGAGGGAGATATAGTGGCTATCGGAGCGTTTCAACAAGGTAATGAACGTAGTGAAATGTTCCGTCGTATGATGCAGAATCCTGCTTCCACAGTTCGTCGTATGGGAAGTACAGGTGGTCCCAGAGGTGGAAGGTAGACCTAAGGAGGATAAATCGTGAGTATTCTTGAAAGTTTAGCAAATGCTTTTCATGGATTATTAGCTAACAAACTACGGTCAATTCTGACCATGTTGGGTGTAATCATCGGTGTCGGTGCGATTATTACTACTACCTCCATAGGAGAAGGCGCGAAAGCGGATATTACTGAACGGATTCAGACATTAGGCGCAAACATTCTTGCAGTTCGTCCAGGACAAAGTATGTTCCGTGGACGAAGTTCGGCAGATGCCCGTAGAACCCTTACTGTTGATGACATTACAATATTACGTGAGCGCGGACAGAATTTTGGATATGTCACACCTGAAGTCAGCAGTCGAGCACAAGTAAAATATCTCAACAAGAATACCAACACAACTATTGTAGGTACATCTCCTGAATATCTTGTCACTGCGAATTTTTCGGTTGAGAATGGCAGATTTTTCGGTGAAAATGATATTCTCTATCGTGCCAGGGTATGTGTGCTTGGAAAAACTGTTGTTGACAACTTATTTGAACACAGAGATCCTGTTGGGAAGACTGTCAAGATTCGGAATATTGGTTTCCATGTCTTAGGTGTGATGAAAGAGAAGGGAGCCAGTGGGTGGAGAAATCCAGATGATCAAGTATTTATTCCCTATACTACAGCGATGAAACGGGTTTTTGGAAGTGATTATCTTTCCAGCATCAGTATGCAAGCCAAAAGTGATAAGCTTCTACAAGCAGCAGAGACAGAGGCAATAGAATTACTTCGAAAACAACATAAAATTCCGATAAATAAAGAACCTGATTTCCATATTCGCAACCAAGCAGAATTTATGGAAACGTTGGAAGAGTCCAGTCAGACATTTACCAATATGATATTAGGTATTGCTGTGGTATCATTGCTTGTCGGTGGTATCGGCATTATGAATATTATGTTGGTTTCAGTTACAGAGCGTACGAAGGAGATTGGTCTACGTAAAGCAGTTGGTGCACAACGATTAGACATCCTTGTTCAATTCCTCGTAGAATCTACGACATTAGCCTTAATCGGTGGTCTGTTAGGTGTTGGTGTTGGGATTATAGGTGCTAAGATGGTGCCATCACTGTGGGAGTGGCGGACGGTTATATCACCTTTCTACGGTATTCTATCATTTATTGTAAGTGCGTTGGTTGGCATATTCTTTGGTGCATATCCGGCTTGGAAAGCAGCCAAACTTCATCCGATTGATGCACTTCGTCATGACTAAGCAAAATCTGTTATGTAACAAAATAATTGGTTAAAATTCATCTTTAGAGGTATCAACATGTCAAAAATCGCAGTGATTGCAGGTGTAGGTCCGGGGTTAGGTGCAGCAATTGCACGCAAATTCGCGAACGAAGGATGTGCCCTTGCCCTGCTGTCACGCTCATCTCCATATATTATCAACCTTTCAAATAAGTTGGAAGAGGCAGGTGTAGCAGTTCTTCCTATACCAACAGATATTACCGATGCTACACAAGTTTCAGCGAGTTTTGCTCAAATTCGTGAGGAATTAGGAGCACCAGATATCTTGGTCAATCACGCGGGAAATGCAGCTTGGGGAAATCTCTCAGAACTTACACCTGAGGCATTTGAAAACTCATGGAAGGTTTGTACACTCGGTGCTTTTCTCTGTGTCAAGCAGGTTGTGCCGGGAATGATTGAGAAGGGTGGCGGTACGATTCTCTTTTCAGGTGCTACATCTGCTGTGCGTGGTAGAGCAGGAGCAATAGCTTTCAGTAGTGCTAAATTCGCGATGCGTGGTTTGGCATCTTCACTTGCACGTGAAGTTGGTCCACAAGGCATACATGTTGCCCATGTAATTATTGATGGTATTATAGATACACCGAATCTTAGAGAACGGTATGAGATGCAAGAAGGTGAACCTTTGCTCGCGCCAGACTCTATTGCAGATACCTATTGGGCACTTGTACAACAGGAACGCAGTGCATGGACTTTTGAGGTAGATGTTCGTCCGCATAATGAGGAATTTTTCACATAGTCAGGTAATATAAACGAGTAATATTCATAACTATCTACAAAAAGGAGGATATCATGACTAAGACGATTATTATGTTTGCCATTTTATTTCTCTGTATGATATTTCTATTTACACATACAGTAGTCGAAGCAAATTGGACTGTCCTGAGAGAAGATGACATCATCCGTGCTGATGGTATTGAAGGAATGTTACAGGATGTCTATTTTATGGACAATAAGAATGGTTTGGTAGTTGGTAATAACGGCTTAATGCTTGAGACAACGGATGGTGGGAAAACGTGGAAAAAAAAAGAGGTTAATATGCGTCCTCCTGGAGCAGGAACTGGACAAAGACCCGGAGGTGCTGGTGGTGGACCACCGGCAGGCTTTGGGGGTGGAGGTGCTGTAACGCTCTACAACATCTATTTTGTAAATGAAAAGGTTGGATTCGTTACAGGGGCAAGAGGAACAATCCTAAAATCTGAAGATGGTGGAAAAACGTGGAATCGGAAAATCGCAAGAAGTGAAGCTGCCGGACAAAATGCTAACCGACGTAGAGGTGGAGGAATACGTGCAAACTTGATGGGAATTCAGATGATTAGCGAAACGGTTGGATTTATAGCGGGTTCTGAAAATACGCTTTTGAAGACTACTGATGGTGGTGAAACATGGATTGGTAGCTCAGAACGGGCACGCGTCGGTGAAACACGAAATAACCTTGAGAATATTTTGTTCGTTTCCCCTACAACCGGTTGGGTGATTGGCTCTTACGGAACGCTTTTACATACCTCTGATAGTGGTGAAACATGGGAAAAACGGAATGCAGGGGTTGATCATAATCTGTTCGGAATCTATTTTTTTAATGAAAAAATTGGATGGATTTGTGGACAGGAAGGATTGATCCTCCATACAAACGACGGCGGAAAAACGTGGAAGCAGCAAAAAACAGATTCATTTGACAATCTGTATGACATAGTGTTTGTTGATGAAATGGTTGGTTGGGCAGCAGGTGATTACGGTGCAGTATTGCATACGACGGATGGCGGTAAGACTTGGAATGCCTCAAAAGTTGGAAGTAGTGGTGCTATCAAAGGCATTCACGCAACGGACGAAGACCACTGTTGGACAGTTGATGATTGGGGTGTCATCGCTGCATACAAAAAGTAAGTGGATGACATAAGTTGTATGTCGTTTTCTGACAACATCTATCAATAGTATAACGTATAGATCATAATAACAATCCTCAAGGAGAAGGAATGTCAGGACAGAAAAACCATAAAGTTACTATGCTTGGTACTGGACTCATCGGTATGTTTTACACGATGACGTTACATAACCAACGCGGTGCAGATCGCGTTCACGTTGCCTACTCTCGACGTGAAGGACGTGCAACCGAATTTGCTAAAGAGTGGAATATCCCTAATGCAACAACCGATTTAGCAGAAGCCATCAATCATCCTGAAACGGATACTGTTGTCATTGGATTGCCCAACAATCTACATTTGAAAGCGGTTGAACTCGCAGCAGAAGCGGGTAAGGCAATTCTTTGTACAAAACCGCTTGGACGGACCGCTGAAGAAGCGAAAGCAATGCTGGATATCATTGAAAACGCTGGAGTTTTTGGGGGATATCTTGAAGATTTGGTGTATCCTCCCAAAACATTGAAGGCGTTAGAGTCAGTTCAAAACGGCGCGCTCGGTAAGATTTTGTGGGTGCGTTCTCGTGAAACACATCCTGGTCCGCACAGCGATTGGTTTTGGGATTTGGAACAAGCAGGTGGTGGTGCTATCGTTGATATGGGATGTCACTGTATTGAAATTATCCGTAATTTCGTTGGAAAGAACAACAAACCGCTTGAGGTAATGTGTTGGGCAGACACACTTGTACATCCAATTGATGCGGAAGACCATGGCATTGCACTTATCCGATTCGAAAGCGGGGCAATGGGACAGTTTGAGGTCAGTTGGGCATTTCGTGGTGGTATGGATCTACGTGATGAAGTTTCTGGTAGTGAAGGCACTATATGGCTCAATCACTGGCTTAGAACAGGTTTTGAGATGTTTACGGCTGTAGGTCAAGGTGGATATGTTGCTGAAAAAGCAGAGAGTGATACCGGTTGGCTTTTCCCTGTTGGTGATGAGGTAGCAGAACTCGGATACCGGGATATGTTCCTTGATATGTTCAATGCAATAGATGAGAACAGAGAACCTATGGAAACTTTCTACGATGGGTATGTCGTGAATGCTATCATTGATGCATGCTACAAATCCGCAAAAACAAAGCAGTGGGAATCAGTTGAACTCTCAGACTGGCGTGGTAAATCAGAAGCGGATGAGACCGAAGTAGGTCAGACAGACGCAGATGAACGGTATGCACATCTCAAAGATGAACTGATGCCTGATGGTCGGACGAAACGGATCTATAGGGACCGTGAAACGGGAGAGATTATTGAACGTGTTGAGGATAATAAATCTTCATAACGTTTTGATGTTTGAATAGACATGACGCGTAGGTGGGAGAGAACGTCGCTACCTCTGGCATAGAAAAACAATGAGATCCTATATGTCGGAGTTCGTTACACTCACTCCGACCTACAGAAGCAGACGCAAGACAGAAGGCGAGAAACTCAAACAATAAAATCATAGAACCACAATTGATATTGCTAATCGTATAGAAACATGAATAATACTTGGCTTGAATACTGTGCTACTGAAGAACAACTCACTGCATTTAATGACACTGGCTATCTCATAGTTGAAGATGCAATTAGTCCTGAGATGGTAGATGCGTTAGAGGAAGTTGCTGATCGAATTGACGCTGAGGAACGTTCCGAGACTGGACTGGCACCACACAAATTGTTGTCAAAATTTCGCACTGTTATTGAAGATGACATACTACTGGAACTGCTTGATAACAAGAAGGTGTTTCCACTTCTCTGGGATATCTTAGGCTGGAATATCCAACTTTACATTTCACATCTCATCATGTATCCTCCCGAACCACCAGATACACCGCGTGTTAGCAAAGCCGCACATTGGCATCAGGACGGTGGTAGACCTATACCTGAGATGGAACGTCCACACCCCAGACTTTCGTTGAAGGTCAGTTACTGGTTAAGCGATGTTACACATCGAGATAACGGCGCGATGCGTCTTATACCCGGTAGTCACAAACTTGATACACGTCCACCAAATAGCGAGAACGATCCTGATGGAGATCCGGAAGGTGCAATGGATCTCCTTGTAAAACGTGGTACAGCAGTGCTTTTTGACCGACGTATGTGGCATTCACGTGGTTGGAATTTCTCTGATGTCACGCGAAAAGTTCTGTTTATGGGGTACAGTTATCGGTGGTTACGCGGTTTGGATTACAATCTTATGCCGACAGAAATACTCGAGAAATGCGATCCAATCCGACGACAATTGTTAGGGGATGGCGTGAATATAAAAGGTTGGTGGCAACCCACAGATGCTGATGTGCCATTGAAAACATGGATTGCAGAACATCGCGGTGAAAAATACGTAAAGTAGAAACTGATTAATATTATAGTGGAAACCATAATTACTTGCACACAATTGTAGCGTAACCTGTTAGGT
>VYFM01000404.1 GCA_009842375.1 Candidatus Poribacteria bacterium
ATTCTATTGTTGTCAGGGGCAATATCGTCCCAATTACACTTACACAAAACGATTTTTATGTGGACTGGGAGGTATTGGCAAATTTACGAATTGCGGAACCTGAAAAGGAATACACGACTTCAACTTTCCAATCTTTTCTCCCAAATGAATCAATTTCAGTTGGTGATGTTTGGCAGATTGATGAAGAAGGTGTAATGGAGTTACTTCGGCAGATACATCCTCATCCTAACCTGAAAATGTCAATTGACGCTGGGGATTCAAGTGGATTATGGGCATGTCTGCGCGCATATAATGACGAGTTCGCGGATATCCAATTTCGCCTACATGCAGAGTTTATATTTAATGACGGAAGGTATACCCCTTCGCTGTTTACTGGCAACCTAATAATTGACCGTATTCAACAAAAAGTAAATTATTTCAAGATGTACGTGCCTGAAGGCACAGTGAACTTTGATGTCGCGTGGAGAAAATATCCCGATAAACCCTATAGTATTATTGATTCCGGTTTCTGTTCACAAATGGAACTCCATTCTGGCAGCCTAAATATACTCAAGAGCACAGAATTTACAGAATCTATCTCTCAAGATGAAGCAAATAAGAAGTTAATGCGTTGTTTCTACAAGTTTGAAGAAATAAATTGGGTGTCGTTTGATGAAGCAGTAGAATCAGCAACAACCCGGCAAAAACCCATCCATGTTATTTCAATTGACGGTCCCCTCAAAGATGAGTCCTGCTGAGCGACGGGTAAAAGTTTGAGAGCAGTTGCTCTCTCTGAAGATAAGACCATCGAATTCTTAAATGAAAACTTTATTAGCACATGGGTTTCCAATGTCGAACTAAAACGAACTGATGTCAATAAAGAATACCTTCCAAAGCGTTACCCAGATGATTCAGTAGGTTATGACATAACACTTCCACTTACACAAGCAATTATGAAGGGATGGCATCAACATTCACCTGTAGATTGTATGGTTATATCTGCTGACTTTGAGGTGTTGGGAAGTTTACCAATTAACGAATTTAAAGGTAGTGGTAAGTCGTATAGAAAGTTTATTCATGCTGCACTATCAGGTCAAAATCCTGGCTTGGATAATAACGGTTATGCATCGCATACAATTGATTGGAACGCTTTTTTCAACACTGGGAGAAAGGTTACCGCGAAAAAGGTCACGGAGAATAAGATTAACGGGTTAAATGTTGAACTCAAACCTGAACATTTAAGTCAATATGTTTTGAACGTATTTCGCACGCCTGAACACGGTTATCAAGACTACACTATCGTTAACATTGATACGACAGCGATTGAAAATGGTTATATGCTTAACATTGTTATTGAGGTAGGGAATGCTGAACCCGCAGGTTCGTTTGATCTATTTGATGGTGATAGCGAAATACCAACAGAAGGTGTTCCCCATGAAGCACTCGCCTCAGTGTGGGATATTCTACCTGGTGAAACTGGGATAATCCAATATCGTTGTGATAAAGGTAAACATTTTAAACTTGGGGCTACTGGAAATTGGTTTAGTGAAAAAGGAAGTATCAACGCTTTTCACGCAAAAATATCTGTTGAGGAAAATCGATAATTGAAAACTCCATCAAATAAAATAAATCTCAATTTGAAGAATGATGAAAAAGTATGGGTCAAAGGTTTCATCTCACCGATTGAGCATACATTGTCCCATTTTCATAAAGAATGGAATGCGTTAGCAACTCTGCAGGTTGTTGAACCAGAGAAGGAATATCTGACATCGGTATTTCAAAGTTTCCTACCTGTAGAATCGGTTTTTGTAGGTGATATCTGGCAGATTAAAGAAATTGGCGTGTTTGAATTACTTCGTCAACTAAATCCTAATCCAAATTTGGATATGCATATTGACTCTGGAGATTCCAACGGATTGTGGGCATGCCTACGCGCATATAACGATAGATTCGTAGATATACAGTTTCGCATACACGCTGAGTTCAAGTTAGATGGTGGTTGGTTCACACCCTCACAGTTTACTGGTAATCTCATAATTGACCGAATTGAGGAGAAAGTTGTTTTCTTCAAGATGTATGTGCCTGATGGCACAGTGAACGTTGATCTCAATTGGGATAGTGCAGACGCAGGTTTTTGCTCCCAAATGGAATTAACAACGGGAACACAAGGTGATGGGCATAGCATAGAATTCATAGAATACATCACTCATGAGGAAACAGAATGCAAACTTGCATTATGTTTCTACAATTCGGTCCAAATTAACTGGGTATCTCCATTTCAAGCAGTAAAGTTGGCGGAAAATCAAGGTAAGTTAATCCATGTCATTTCAATAGATGGTCCGTTACGTGATGAGTCCTGCTGAGGGAGTGGCAAAGGCTTGAGGGCAGGTGTCCTCTCGGATGACAGAGTGATTAAATTCTTGAATGATAAATTCATCAATGTATGGGTTTCCAATGTCGAATTAGAACGAACACCCAGAAAGAAGGCATACATGGCTGAAAGGAGAAAGGATTTACCTAATGCTTTTGATAGATCACATCCATTTGCCAAACCCATCATGGAGGGTTGGACGGAGCATTCACCCGTGGATTGCTTGGTCATTTCTCCGGAATTCGATGTCATGGGAAAACTACAATTGAATGACTTTTTTGATGACTGCTATAGAAGTGGAATTTCAGATGAGGAGGGTTATCTTAACTTTTTAAACGACTCATTAGATGTCAAATTCCCCGGTTTTGGTAATAACACATCGGATCCTCTGTTGACTGGTGCAAATATTGTTCTTAATAGGGAAAATGCTGAAGATGAGGTATTGCATATTCTCCGTGCCCCAAGACACGGAGAGCAAGATTACAATGTCATTACAATTGATACCGTAGCTTATGAAAATGGTGGCACACTAAACATAGAGATACGGATGGGTAGTGCAATATCTGGTGGATCGTTTGATTTATATGATGGTGATACAGAATTGCCTACAGAAGGTCTTCCATCTGGTGCACTTACCTCTGTCTGGGATATTCCTTCAGGACAGAGAAGTAAAATAAGGTATCAATTTGACAAGGGTAAAATCTTTAAATTGGGTGCTACAGGTACTTGGTTCAGTGGAAAAGGCAATATCAACGCGTTTCATGCGAATATATCAGTTGAAGAAAACTAATTAAGGATTCCACCAGAACGTCATTTTTGCGACTACTGTTGAACTCTGCAGGACAGTATTTGTCGTTTTGTCTGTGTCATAAGTTTGGTTGAAAACAAAATAGAAATCACTACCCGGACGATAGATATAGTTTATCAGGAAATTGGTAGAAACTAAGTCTGTCTCTGTATTCCATTGTGCATAGAGTTTAGCAAAAAGCGTAGTAGAAAACGAGTAGTTGAATCTACCTGAGAAAATGTTTGCATCAAAACTATCCTGTGGTAAAGTAACACGATTGAATTGATAGTTTGCATTTATACTGATTCGTCCACTCGGTTTCAAACCCATATCAACATAATATTTACGGATTTGACCGTTATAGAAATTCCCTAATTCAAAACCAGCAGTTGAACTGACAATGCGGACATCACTTGAGGATAAACGACCACCGACTGTATTGAATTCGTATCCACCGATAGGAATAAAGATATCCTCCCGAATTTCAAAATCTTCATCAAGTCGTTCATATTCCCGTTTCACAAATACCATCACGGAGTCGTCAGTGGTAAATGAAGTCCAATGTGTATAGGATAGATTCCAGCGTTCCAATTCATTATCTTGATTAAGAACGTAGTTTGCTTCAGGACCTGACCACATTTCACGAATTCCATATTTTTGTGGTCTTGGTGCCCAACGGAAGTCGGTCCTTGCCTGACGTGTTCCAGCTTGACGGACGAATCCGACTGCAGGATCAAAATCTTCATCTATATCTGTATAGGAAGCACTGAAACGCAAAGTATCCTTTCGCAGCCTTGTTCCGAAATAAAATGCATTATTTTTTCCGGACATACCTGGGAAGAAGGTTCTCGCCCACATCCCTCGTACATCGAGATTGTCGTTTGGTCGGAATTCAAAGTCGAATCCACCTGCGCGGTTGTAGTTACCTATTTCATCTTTGTTAACAGCAACCATCCCGAATCGAGTGCCTGCAATACTGTCCTTAGTAATTCGGATGACTGAGAAATTGTTGCGTTGAATGTCAATCGGTTCATCATCACTGTTTTCACCATGAAATTTGTCTGTAAGGACATTGAGAAATCCTATACCGTAAGAACCTACCTTGCCACTTGCTTTGCCGCCAAATATAATAGGTATCGCATTTCCTTCTGCTAATCCAATGCGTCGACTATAGAATAGTAACATTGGGGGAGGTCTACGAAAACTTTGCCTTGGGATACCAAACTCGAACAATCCTGCTCCTTCTAAAAAGAAAGGACGTTTTTCGGGGAAAAATAGACTGAATCGCGTAAGGTTGACCTGCTCTTCATCTGCTTCAACCTGCGCAAAGTCTGTGTTATAGGTTATATCAGCAATCAAATTAGATGTGATGCCGTATTTTGCATCAAAACCGAGTTTGAATTTCCGAGTAGTTTCTTGTCCTGTGTCATCATCGTTGTTATGTGAAATTCCTGGCAACACATAAGGCAGTAATTCTATGTTTCGTGAGGGAGAAATGCCTTTTATGCCGACAAGTGAACCGAGGTTTGTTGTTCTATATTTTGCTAATCCGCCATAAGAAGAAGGAACAGGAGCCCATATAGATTCTTCTTGATTTCGCATCAACTCACGACCAACGTTTAATCCCCAATGCATCGGGTCGCTTTTTTTGAAACGGAGTTGGCTGAACGGTATACTGAGTTCTGTTGTCCAGAAAGTATCGTGTATTTTTGATTGACATGCAACAACTGCATCCCAGTCGTCGTTGAGAGAATCTCCGTTGTTAGTGATTGCCCGATCTTGGATTGCCCCTAAAGCATTTGCCCGAAAAAAGAACCCACTTCGTTTGTCGTTGTAGGTATCTAACAGCACAAAAACATTGTCGTTTTCATGTATGTCCCGTGCGTCTCTACGCATTTCGTTTGCAACAAGTTTTGAGATATGTGCATCGTAACATGTAAATCCGAGATATATGTTTTCATCATCGTAGAGTATACGAACTTCCATCGGTTCGGTACTTTTTTGCCCTTCATACGGCTCAATTTGCACGAACTGGTTTATTGTCTCCGCTTTCTGCCAATCCGCTTCACTGAGTTCTCCGTCAATCTCAATACTCTCATAAGTTCGGTAGGCAGTTATCTGATAAGTATTTATCTCGGCACAAACTGAGGATATGCTAAAGGGTATTATAGAGAATAAAAATAGAAGATATGTGATTATTTTTAACTTACGGAAAGAAAATAGAGCAGTGTTCAAATGTGTTGCCTCCTTTCACAAAAGATTCCTAATTTGGATTAAGACGTAAAAAGAGACAAATTGGGTTATAGAAAACAAACTGACTGACAATCAGAATTCCAAATTTATAGCAAGGAACGGAACTAAGGGCAATTGTGCAACAGGTACCTCTTTGGTATAATTGGCGTTGTAACGCACTTGCAATATATTAGTTCGGTTATAGGCATTCCAAAGCTCTAACGTTAATCCACCTTTCAACCCAAAAATCGATCGGATGGAATAGTGCAAACGTAAATCTAAACGGTGATAAGGTGATGAGCGAACGATTTCCCCGTAAACTGGAATCCATGTTTGATTTTTTGTAAATGGATTTGTATAACGTTCTCTATCTTCCAAAGTTGCGTATAACACCCCACTTTTATACTGCCAAGTTGCTCCGAATTCAAATTGCTCAATCTTGTAATTCAGTCCAACAGACAAAACATTCGGTGTACCAAACATAAATTCTCTTTCTTTATCCTTCGTGGAATCTTGCCGTTTTGAAAGGGTAAAAGAATATGCTAACCACCCTCGAAACGCATCACCGAAATCATGCTCTAAGGACACCTCAATTCCTCTTACAGAACCGGTTCGCTGATTCTCATAACGTCTATGTGTAAGGTTGTAAGTAATCATATCACGAAGATCTTTGTAATATCCTGCTACTTCAACCCTTGTTTCTGCAGTGAGGTTTTTTTCTAATGCCAAGACATAATGTGTTGCATGGCTTGGTGAGATGTCAAAATTATCTCTACCAAGGACCAATTGGTAAAAACGCGGACTTTGAACATAATTTCCATACATAAACCGAAGATCTACTGGTAAGAGTGAAAATCCTACAGTATCAGGTTTTTCAGGTCCAATGGTTACACCAAGTAGTCCTCGCGGTTGGACAGACAAGTTATCTGTTAGATTATAATATGCTGCCCGTATTCCTAATGTAGCATAAATATCCGTATAAAATGCTGAAAATAGGTCTTGTGTTGCTTGTAAATATCCTTCTATACGATGTATGTTTTGGGAAATATCGGTATATATCTTTTCTCCATCTTGTTTTAGCCTGAAGTCGAAATCCCAATCGCCTTCTTCCAGTGGTCGGGCACCGACACTTACAAGATTTGACGGTAAAATTGACAGATCAAAACCTGATTCGAGCAGTGTCTTTGGGAACTTTACCCAATACTGAACATCGCCGCGTAAAGAGAAAACACTTTCAGAATCCCGATATAAGTAGCCATCACCATAAGCCAAATTTGATCGAGAGAACGACCGAGACAAGGATAATACTGATTTAAACGTATCTATTTTCTCTGAATAGAAATGGATACCTTGTGAGTCGAATGGATTTTCTAAACTCAAAGGTCCTCGCAGCTCACTCTCCGACACCTCATCGGATGTAAAGTTAAGTTCACCGACATCATTGGCTCCAAGAGCGTTTACAACTAATCTATGGGTTTTTGTTAATTGGTAAACAAATTTACCTTGATAACTCCAGAATCTCGGCACCTCGGTAACCAAATCATTCTCAATCTCCAGCAACACATGCAACAGTTCAAACAGAGGTCCCATATAACTTCTACGTCCGAAAACATACCAGTATCCACGATTCCCTATACTTCCTTCAAAAAATCCCTGAGAATACACTGGATTTAGATTAAGTTTTCCACCAACACTTCTGTCAGTTCTTGAACGTGAATGTATATCGATCACCGCTTGTGAATTGGAACCGAACTCTACTCCGTATCCACCCGGATATACATCTATATTATTTATGACTTCTGCATTCATGGTAGAGACGATTCCGTAGAGATGAAATGGATATCCCAACGGTAAGCGATCAAAATAGTAGATGTTGTCTTCAGGTCCACCACCACGTACTGAAAGAATACCGACAAAATCGTTCAATACCCCGACACTGGGAAGTTTATCCAATACTCTAAGAGGATCTCCACCTGTGCCAACAGCGCTTGAAATCGTATCACTCATAATGGTGCGTTTCGGTTTCTTATCTATACGCCCACTTTCCACTACAACGGGTGGTAAGGTTACAACATCTCCTGATATTTTGTCAATTTCTATATCATCATCTTGTCCAAAAGCATAGAATGGTAATATGATAAGGAAAAAAACTATAAAATGTTTCAATGATACCTACTTTTGACATACTCCCCCCGCTAAACCGTGGGGGATTCTTCGCTCTTATATTAGCAGTTTTGCTGCGAAATGGCGTTTCCTGCTTCCGTCTCTCGTGCCACAGA
>VYFM01000096.1:0-2118 GCA_009842375.1 Candidatus Poribacteria bacterium
CAATATCCGCGCCCTCCGCGATTCAGACGGTTCTGCAGACAGCACGCGGCATGTGAATGCTACCATGTCGGGTTTCGTGCCTCAACCCGACCTACAAGACTGGACCTCCAAGAGGCTGGCGGCGATGTCAGGTTCCGTCATATCCGTGCGGAGCCAGTTGAGATGCGTACGGTTCGCGTTGCGATCCCAGAAATAGCCGTTGATGTTGCGGTGTAAGGTCTGGAAATACTCGTGGTAGCTGAGACTGATTCTGTCCATCGAGAAGTTGTGCGTTGTCCAGTTGAGACACGCCTGCGGGTCAATCCTATCAATGTTTTCCACTGCCCACAAGAACTGCTCCCCGCTATGACACCGATACCCCGTGATGCCGTGCTTGCAGTATTCCACAGGCGCGCCCCAGTTCGTCGTGATAATCGGTGTGCCGCAGAACCCCGCCTCAATATGCACACCCAGAAACGGCTCAAGATACATACTCGGACATATCACCGCCATCGCCTTTGACAGCAGTTCACGCCTATCGTCCGACCCGACAACACCGACATATTCCACGTCACGATGCATCATCTGATAGAGTTCATCACCGAGGAAGTTCTGACCGGCAATGACTAACGGAATCCCCGTCTGTTTGGATGTTTCCAAGGCAATCTCAATGCCTTTACATCTGTCTACACGACCGAGAAATAGCAGGTAATCCTCTTTATCAGTGCGATATTCAAACTCATCAGGGTCAAAATAGTTGGGAATGACAGCACAACACCAATCGGGTTCGTTATATGACTTGATGTCGGTTGCGTGTTCCACGCCGCGATGGAAATGCATCCAGCCGTTGCTTTCGTAGACACGATACGCCGCGTAGGTGTGCGGGTAGCCGATGCCCCACTCCACGAAATGCACGGGGAGGTCAGCGATGTTCTGATATATCTTTTTGTGCGGGAAGGATGCGAGAATGAAGTCACCGGGTTGAATCCGTTTGCGGAGTTCGCGCTCGGTGTTGATGTCAAAGGTGGTGAAGGCGAGGTCGTCAACGGTGTAGCCGTCAGGTGCGCCGTTGTGGTCTGTTGTGCCGTAGGTTTTCTGTAGCACGAAGTCGTCGATGACGGTGATGTGTTCGGTGCAGTTCAGATCAGAGTTCTCGTGTCCGTAGTGGTAGACTTCGTGACCGAGTTTGTGGAGCATGTTGCTGCCTTTACGTGTCTTTTGGACGAAGGCACATGCGGAGAAGTCTTTCCGTGTCGTCCCATAAGCGATGCCGAGTAGGTGGAAACGGAATTTGGGTGGGGTGATATTTTCCTCTGTAGGAGCGACCTCCTGGTCGCGATTATCCGTTTGGCATCGCGACCGGGAGGTTGCTCCTACAGAAGAGGGGTCATCATATCGCGACCGGGAGGTTGCTCCTACAGAAGAGGGGTCATCATATCGCGACCAGGAGGTCGCTCCTACTGAAGACTCCCTAATCAAAATCCTTTCATTATGGTGGTCAGTTTTCTGGTGGTGCTGACCGAGATTTGCCCATCCGTCAAAGCCGTAGGCGATGCCCTCATCACACATCCGTTTGAAGAAATCGGCACCGTAAATATCCTCGCAGATAAGCATTCCGCCGGGTGCGAGCAGTTTGTCGTAGTGCTTGAGGAAGAACTCCTGATCCTTCGGGTCGTGTGAACCGTCGTCAATGATGATGTCAAAGGGTTCGTGGTGTTTCTCCAGAAGCCGTATTGTTTTGTGCGTATAGGCATCCTCGACCTTGTGGAATGTGGTATGCGGCGCGAGTTTGCCCTCGTATTCCAGCAGGTCAACACCGACAACCTCTGCCACGTTGTCCATCTCCTGAAACGCTTTGAGCGAACCCTCTCCGAAGAAGGACACGCCTATCTCACAGATACGGAGCTTTCGGTTGTCTTGCCGTTTTGCCACAGCATCAAATATCAGGTCGTAGAATGTGCCGTATCGGTGTCCGGTATCGGATTCTTTGTCGGATGTGGTTTGACGTAGTTTTTGGCTGGGGCGTGACAGGGATTTTTCCTCAGTAGGAGCGACCTCCTGGTCGCGATTATCCGTTTGGCATCGCGACCGGGAGGTTGCTCCTACAGAAGAGGGGTCATCATATCGCGACCGGGAGGT